>JAUQXC010000838.1 GCA_030834825.1 Thermoflexales bacterium | reverse complement strand
CCTGAAAGGCCAGCCGCATCCGTTCGTTTAACTGACTCGCAGCCTCGCGGTCGGTCAGGTCTCGATGGGCAACGCTGTTGCTGATTGGACAATGGCGAAAAGAGCAGGCTGGTAGTCAGCCGTGAGTATCATACTGGGCATTAATTCTGTTGGTTATCATGCAAGGAGGAAGCCGGCAAGTTAAGTTGATACCGTTATGAATTCACCGGGAATTGAGACAACTTACTGAAGTCACCGATCTTAAACATGTTGTAGGGTCTGTGCGCGCCTACTACACACCTTCGTGCTTTTCGACCGTGAGAATACCGGCGAATCAGCCGCGCGGTGGGTGAAGCGGCTGATGGACGCGAACCATACACGCAGCTCACGGAGATGATCCTGGTGCAACAACTTTTCCGGCTACGGCCCAGCATGTCACTTGTCACATTAAACACATGACAGGTGAGCCTTGAGGCCTGCTCTGGCTGGGTGTAAAGTTATTCATGATTTTGAATCTGATGTGAGGTAGTCATGAGCACTTACGACAACTCGGCCAAGTTATTCAAGGCACTGATGCACCCTGTACGGCTGGAGATTCTGGAGATTCTGCGTGATGGTGAGCACTGTGTGTGCCACATCGAGGCTGCGCTAGGCCAGCGGCAGGCCTATATCTCGCAACAGTTATCGGTGCTGCGCGAGGCCGGATTAGTGCAAGATCGCCGTGATGGCTGGAATGTGCACTATCGCGTCACGCAGCCACAGGTGTTTGCACTGCTCGATGTGGCGCTCACGATGGTGGGCGGTCAGCCGGGCAAACGCGAGGTGGCGCACGGCACCGAGTTGGCTAACTGCCCGTGCCCGCGCTGCGCGACCACCGAAACGGTGACAGCGTAGCCTCTCTTTTTTGCACGGTCATATCTAAAGCTTTGAATCCTTTTCAGGAGCGAAGGCATGTTAGTGGTTAAGGTGTTGGGTTCAGGTTGTGCCAATTGTAAGAAGGTTGAACAGGTAGCACGTCAGGCATTGGAAGCGCTGGATGTGGAAGCCTCGATCGTCAAGGTAACCGACTACGCCAAGATCATGCAGTATCCGATTATGGCGACACCAGGGCTGGTGATCAACGAGAAGTTGGTCTGTGCAGGCCGCATCCCGTCGGAGGCGGAAGTCAAGACGTGGCTGACCGCCGCTAGACCAACGACGTAAACCATGCGCATTCAGATCGTCGGCGCGGGCTGTCCCGCCTGCCGCAATCTTGAAAAGGACGTGCGTACCTGGCTGGCTCAGCAGCAGGTGGAAGCGCAAGTGGAACGCGTAGACGATTGGGTGGAGATTATGACATTGGGCTTATTGGCCTTGCCCGGCCTGCTCATCGATGGCAAGTTGGTACTGACGGGTTATCCGCCTAAAAGCAAGTTAGACAAGACTCTGCATGAAGCCTGTGGAATAGGAACGTCATGGAACAACCGTTAACAACTGAAACAACCAGCTGGCAGCGCATCCCGTGGAAGTTGAATCTCGCCCTGCTGCTGGTGGGTGCGGCCTGGATCGCGACCTACAACGTGATCGAGTCGCTGGCTGCCTGGATCACTTACGACGTGTTAGGACTCGCACCTGGATCTCAGTTGGGCGAGTCACTGGCTTTCTTCCTCTATGACGTCCCCAAGATCTTGCTGCTCCTGAGCGGCATGATCTTCCTGATCTCAATCGTCCGTACATTCTTCAGCCCCGCGCGCACCCGCGCCTTGCTGGGCGGCAAGCGACAGGGGATCGGCAATGTGCTGGCGGCGATGCTGGGCGTCGTCACGCCGTTCTGCTCGTGCAGCGCCGTGCCGTTGTTCATCGGTTTTGTGGAAAGCGGCGTGCCGCTGGGAGTGACGTTCTCGTTCCTCATCGCCGCGCCGATGGTCAACGAAGTAGCCGTGATCATGCTGCTGGGGTTGTACGGCTGGCGGATCGCCGGGATGTACATTGTCCTGGGGTTGATCATCGCGATCGTGTCGGGCATGGTTATCGGGCGCCTGAAGATGGAACGTCACGTCGAAGACTTCGTGTGGCAGGTGCAAGTCGGTGAAGGCGGGCTGCAGGAGAAACTCACGTGGCCCGAGCGGGTCGAGCGGGCGTGGCAATCTGTCAAAGAGATCGTCGGCAAGGTCTGGCTGTACGTGGTGATCGGCATCGCCATCGGCGCGCTGATCCACGGTTTCGTGCCAGAAGACACCCTGGGTAGCATCATGGGCCAGAACCAATGGTGGTCGGTGCCGGCTGCTGTGCTGCTGGGTGTTCCGCTCTACTCCAATGCCGCTGGTGTCATCCCGATCGTGAGTGCGCTGATTGAGAAAGGCGCAGCGCTGGGCACGGCGCTGGCGTTCATGATGTCGGTCGTGGCGCTGAGCCTGCCGGAGATGATCATTCTGCGGCGCGTGCTCAAGCCGCGCTTGCTGGCGGTGTTCATCAGTGTGGTGGCAGCAGCGATCATCATCACCGGCTATCTGTTCAACATCGTTTTATAACATCTACGGTCCTTGGGGGGAGGCAAGGCCAACTCAAGGAGAGTCATAATGGCACACACATCGATCGGATTCATTGGGGGCGGGCGCGTCACGCGCATCATGTTGGGCGGCTGGCAGCGCCAGGGGCATCTGCCGGAACGGATCGTCGTCAGCGATCCCAATGTGGAGAATCTGGCCAAGTTGCAAGCCGATTTTCCGAGCATCGAAACCGCGCTCAACGACAATCGCGCTGCGGCCGCGCAAGACATCGTCTTCATTGGTTTGCATCCGCCGGCTTTCGCGGGCGCGCTCGACGAGATCAAGGCGAGTTTGAAGCCCACGGCCCTCGTTGTGTCGCTGGCGCCCAAAGTGAGCATCGCCAAATTATCTGCCGCACTGGGCACGGACAAGATCGCGCGCCTGATTCCCAACGCACCATCGATCGTTAATGCGGGTTACAACCCAGTAGCTTTCGCGGCTGGCTTGAGTGCGGCCGGGCGTGCTGTGTTGTGCGAATGGTTAAGCATATTGGGCGACAGCCCCGAGGTGGACGAAGCGAAGTTGGAAGCCTATGCCATCCTGACGGCGATGGGGCCGACGTACCTCTGGTTCCAACTTTACGAGTTGCAGGCTGTCAGTGAAGCATTCGGACTAACGCCACAGGAAGTTTCCATTGGACTAGAGGCGATGGTCAAGGGCACAGTACAGACCATGACGACCGCCCAGCTGTCGTCCGCGGACGTGATGGACTTGATTCCCGTCAAGCCGTTGGGAGAGGACGAAGCTGCCATCAAAGGTTTTTATCATACCCGTTTGGAAGCGTTGTACGCCAAACTCAAGAGTTGAAGGAGACTAACATGCCAGAGTTTCTCGAAGTGACTGTCGACAAGTTTACGTTCAAAGTAGCGACCGATCGCTTCTATACTCGCGAAGGTGTCTGGGCGTTGCCTGAAGCCGATCGGGTACGGGTAGGTCTATCAGACTTTTTGCAACAGCGCAGCGGCGACATCGCCTTCGCGGAAATCAAGTCGATCGGCACGACGTTGACCGCCGGGGATGAAGTCGCTTCCATCGAGACGATCAAAGTCAACGTGGCCTTGAGTTCGCCGGTGAGCGGCCAGGTGGTTGAAGTGAATCCCGAAATGGATACCGCGCCGGAAGCGATCAATCAAGACCCGTACGGCGCGGGCTGGCTGGCGGTGATCGCGGCAACCGATTGGGATATCGATCGATCGCGGCTGCTCGACGCGGCGGCGTACTTTGAAGTGGTCAAGCGCGAAGCCGAAGAGGAGATGAAGAAGCAATGAATGATCCCAAGCGGGTGGTGATTGTGCCGTGCAGCGGCATCGGCAAGACGTATGGCAGCGTTAGCCGCGAGGCCGCGTATGATGTGACGCAAGACCTGCGGCCTGAGTCAACTGAACTCGTGCCGCTGTCGCTGCTGGTCCTGGGCGATGAACAGGCCCGTGCCGCCGTGGTAGGTTCGCCAGCAATCACCATCGACGGCTGCAAGCTGGCCTGTGCCACGAAGATGGTGAAGGAGAGCGGCGGCGAAGTTACCAAGGACTACGCCGTACTGGATGTGTATCGCCGCTATAAGCAGTTCAAGCCGCAGGGCATTGCTGAGTTGAATGAGGGTGGACGGCAACTGGCCCAGGCGTTGGCCGAAGAGATTGCGTCAGTCGTCGATGACTTGCAAGGAGGCCAGCATGGTTGATCTACCGCAGAAGAAAGTGGGCATTGTCGCCTGCTCCGGCGAAGAACTGGCCGAAGGCACGGTGACGCGCTTAGCCGCGTTGAAAGTGCTGGAGCAGCTGCGCCCCAAGGATACGGTGACGATTTGCTTGCCATTGTTCCTCGCCGGCGGCGAAGGTGATCGTGCCTTTGCGCGCTTCTATCCGACGATTGCCCTGGATGGCTGCGACAAGCGCTGCGCAGCGAAGGCGACCGAACTGTATTCGGGTAAACCGGCGGCGAGTGTGCTGGTCAGCGAGCTGATGACCGAACGCGACCTTGGCACCATGCGGCGCTTGAACGACCATGGACGCGAGTTGGTCAACCGCACCGCCGATCGAACTGCGCACCTCGTCGATGAACTACTAGGCAAGCCATGGGATCGCCGTGCGGGCGAGTTTACCAATGAAACGACCGTTGAAGAGGCCGCCGAACCTATCGAAGCGACCTGCTCGTGCGGATCGGGTATTCCCGTGCAGCAGGTCAACATCGACGGGCAAGTGGTCACGCTCATCGCGCTGCCGGCGATCTTTCAACAGTTCCACGAGCAGGGCAAAGTGCCCGGTGATGGCGTAACCCGCGAATTGCTGAACCTGGTCAAAGTCTACAATCCGGTGCCCGCCGAACAAGAAGCGAATTACCTGTCAGCGCTCGAACGTGAGTACACGGCGTTCTGCGCGAAAAGCTAAAGGAATCAGCATGAGTCAAACAGCCACCTATCACACCACCGTCAACTGGACCGGCGAGCACTGGGGTCACATCGTACTGGGCAACGGACCGGAGATGGATTTCTCCGCGCCGCCGGACGCGCAGGGACATCCCGGCGTCTTCACGCCCGAAGACGCTTTCGTCGCCGCGGCCAACACCTGCATCATGATGATGTTCCTCTGGGCCGCAGAACGGTTCAAGCTCAAGTTAACTGCCTATGAATGCCGGGCGGAAGGCACAAAGTTGATCGAACTGGATCGCACGGAGATCTTCACGCATCTGCGTTTTTGGCCGAGAATCAAAATCGCGGCGGGCGGAGAAGACCGCGCGGTGATCGAAAACCGCACGCGCCGCGCCCTGCAATCCGCACAGAAATACAGCCTGGTCGCCAATTCGGTGAAGTCACAAATCATGGTGGAACCGGCGATTGAGATTACTGACTGAGAAACGCGACCGCTGAGAGAAAGTGTATGTATGGAAGCTATGATTACGGCGAAGCCGACACTGTGGGCCGAGGTGAATGCGCAGGGCGACCTGGTGATCCCGCACGACATCGTGGAGCAGTTCGGACTGGTGCCCGGCGCACGGGTGCGGCTGGAAAGCGATACGAACCATGTGCGTTTGCATCGCCCGGTGACGCAGCTGAACAAGATCTACGTCGAGCCGACGATCTACTGTAACCTCGATTGCCGCACCTGCATCCGCAACGTGTGGGATGAGAAGTTGGGCTTGATGACCGAGGCTACCTTCGACCGGATTTTGCAGGGCCTCCGCTTGGTTGAGCCGCGCCCGACGGTCTTCTTCGGCGGCTTGGGCGAGCCGCTCTTTCACAAGCGCACGATCGAGTGGATCGCGCAAGTGAAAGCGACCGGCGCGCGGGCCGAACTGATCACGAATGCGACCTTGCTGGACGAAGATCGGGCGCGTCAGATCATCGCCGCGGGTCTCGACCTGCTGTGGGTGTCCATCGATGGGGCGACGCCGGAAAGTTACGCCGATGTGCGTCTGGGCGCGCAGCTACCGCGCGTGATCGAAAACATGCAGCGCCTCCGCCGCTTGCGCCGGGGCAGCCACTTCCCCAAGCCCGCGATTGGAGTGGCTTTCGTCGCAATGAAGCGCAATATCGCAGATCTGCCGGCCGTCATCCAGATCGCCAAGCGGTTGGGCGCGCGGCACTTCAAAGTCAGCAACGTGCTACCCTACACGGATGAACTGCGGGATGAGATGCTGTATCACAAAGTGTTGAGTGATCTCACCTATCTGCCCTCACCTCGAATTCCCACCATCAGCTTGCCCAAAATGGAATTCAACGATCAGACGATCGGTCCCTTGTTTAAGGCGCTCAGCAGTGGTTTCAACGTGAACTTTGCCGGCAACAATCTGGGCGGCGCGAACGATGTCTGTAACTTTATTGAAAGCGGCTCCATCTCGATCGGTTGGGATGGCAGCGTCGCGCCGTGCCTGCCGATGCTGCATACTCACACGCATCATTTGAAAGAACGGCAGCATCTGGTGAAGCGACACATCCTCGGCAATATTGCCGAACGCGATCTGCTTGACCTGTGGCTGGATCCCGAATACGTGCAATACCGCGAACGTGTGCACAGTTTTGCCTTTGCGCCCTGCACGTTCTGCGGCGGTTGCGAGCTGCTCGACGCGAATGAAGAGGATTGCCTGGGCAATACCTTTCCAGCGTGCGGCGGCTGTTTGTGGGCGCAGGGTGTGATTCAGTGTCCGTAAGCAGCATTCAACCTCAATTTCACAAGGAGTGAAGTCATGTTAGACATCAAAGTACTGGGTCCCGGTTGTGACAACTGCAAAAAGGTGGAAGCGATTGCGCGGCAGGCCGCCCTGAACCTGGGGGTGGAGGCCCAGTTCGAGAAGGTGATCGATCGGGCCGAGTATCCCAAGTATGGCCTGCTGTACACTCCCGGCCTCGTCATCAACAACAAGCTGGTCTGCGGCGGGCGCATTCCCACTGAAGCGGAGGTGACGACGTGGGTGGCCGATGCGCTGAGTTGAAGCAGATATGACCACCCATTACAGCGAACTCCACCGGCATCTGG
>JAUQXC010000078.1 GCA_030834825.1 Thermoflexales bacterium | reverse complement strand
CAACGTCTGGTTGGGTAATACCGGATCGGGCGAGTCGAACTTATCGGCATTCAGTCCCTTCAGCACAAAGCCGACTCGAGCAGGAACTGGCAATGCGCCGTTGATGGAGCCGTAGTGCCGATCGTAAGGGTGGGTAGTGCCGGGCTGGCTGGTGTAGTCAGCCACCGAGACCGTATTGCTCAGCGTATCGCCGGGCCGCGCGGTGTTCGACACGATGGCACTGAATTCCAGCCTGACCGTAGTCCTCGGAATTTCCTGGAAGATCCATTGCACGGTTCCCACAGCGCCTTCGGCGGGTTGAGCCAGCAGGACTAAATTAGCGGGCAGGACAGAGACGGTTTGCTTGAAGACCATTCCCGGCGGCAGCATATCATTCAATACCACTTCGTAACCGGTGATGGTTCCATTATTGATCAACGTGATTTCATAGTTGACTTGACTGCCAATCTCCTCAGCATTGCCCAACGGCCAGGTCTTGATGGTTTTGCCTAGGCTGTTGAAGTAAGGCTGTGCGATGGTAGTCCGTCCAATTAGCGGCGCAACCAATTTCAAAGGAACACCCGTATCTGTTTGCCAGGTCCCGGCCACAGCGTTATCGGCATTGGTTTGCCCCGTCCCAGGTGGGGCATAAACAACAGAACCATTAACATTGAGGCCGGTTACATCGGCAACATATGACACGTTGATCACTTGAGCACTGGGATTCAGAGGAATGTCCATGAATTTCCAGATCAACTGCTCTTGGGTTCCTGATGTACCAGTTACCACACTGCCATTCAGTGTGGCTCCAGTGTGACTAAACGTTCCGGCGCGATACCGGAAACCGACAGGCAGAGTATCCGTAAAGATCGGTGCGTTCAAGTAGACGTTGGGATTAATTGTGATCCTGATGGTATAGGTCACTGCGTCGCCGATGCGCACATTGCTAAGAGGCGAAGCCACCTTGGTGCCGAGGATGCCGCCCTTGACAGGGGCACTGATGACGGGTGTGAACTCAAATTCGTCGGGAACGGTCCCCGGCAAAGTGGAATAGCTGGGTACGACCGTGTTGGTATAGAAGGTATTGGCCGCGAAAGTTGACGGCAGCGTCGCCGTAACCCGGGCCATCCAGGTTGCGTTTGGAGCGAGGGTCCAGCCAGGCGTTGTCCAAGTGAGGATGGTGTCCTGGCCAGGCCCGCTCGAGATGTCGTTGGGCGCGGGCGAAGCACTCACGTACGTCAACCGGGCATCTAACGAATCCGTCACAAACAATTCCTGGGCTGTGATGAAGTTGGCCGCGTTGGTGCCGTTCTTCAATGTGATGGTATACGCGACGGTTGCGCCGCCCTCCACACTGGGCACATAGGCCGTCTTTGAGGAATAGGCCGGTGCGCTGAGATCGGGTTTGGCCAGGTTGACGGTTAAGCTGTTGGCCAATTTTCTATCATTGGTAGGGTTGTATGGATACCAAGTGATGTAGGTCCAGCCGCCTTGATTGGGAATGGCGGCATTGCCGGCTGTATCGGCGATCCCGTCTCCCACAAAACGTATCTGGTAGGGAAGTTCGTAGACGTAGGAATTACCTGAAGTATTGTTGATAGTGTCAAAAGACCAGTTGAGAATCGTCGTGATGTTGGGTGCTACACCGCTGGTGCTGCTGGTAAAACTGGTGACGGCAAGCGGCGGAGCTCCACCACCGACAACCACTGGATCCTGGTAGCCGAGGAAGCGGAAGCCCAGCTGATTGTTTGGCGTCAGCACCACACCGGCAAAACGGGTAGTGATGGTAATCGGTCCCGTGAGGACGGTGTTATTGGTGACGGTGAAGCGCATCGTCACGGTCAACACTTCGCCATACGTGCCATAGGTCGCTGGCGCGCCGGTTATCCCTGAGTTTTGGAAGCGTTGGCTGATAGTCGTTTCGCTGGGTGAGGCAATCGTGCGGGCGCTGAAGATAAACAACAGCGCGGCGATCAATCCTAGCGCGAACAATAACGTCAACCACAACGAGCGGTTGAACAGGGGGAGAGCGCGAGCTTGAGCACGCGCTGCTGGCTGCGACGAGGATAAATTCGACATGCTTGGACCTCCCGTGAAAATTGATTAGATGTGCTGATTGAAGATCGCTGAACTAAACACTGAAGCGGGCGAACTGCCCTTCACTCGATTGAGGTGTGAACCCCCGACTGGTCTGGTTCTTCAGGCGCTGCGAAGTTGGTCGCTAGGCTCTACCGCGAGCAACATTGAATAGCGTGGCAGCGTTTCGGTTCGTGCCAGACTGACGCGGTTCACGCTTATCTAAGTTAGCACGGTGTACCAGGGGTGTCAACGGGACGGAAGGCCTAAAAGCGAGGCTGTAACGAGTTTGAGCTAAATCTGCAATGTTTCTGCAATGATTGACGGCGTGTTTGGTCGTGGCGCTCTCACAAACAGGAGCGAGCCGACGACTCGCTCCTGAACAAATGCGCTAGAGGATCCCGACCTTGCTGTAGTCGCCCAGCATGATTTTCAACGCCTTGTTCTGGCCGTCGGCTCGCCCGATTTCAACATTGCGCCCGATCAGGCTGTCGGCGATGCGCGAAGAAACATCTTGGATGTGGGTGTTTTCCAGCACGACGCTGTGCTCGATCTCGCAGTTCTGTATCACACAGTCACGCTGAATGGAGGTATACGGCCCCACATAGGCATTCTCGATCCGGGTTTGTGCGCCGATGATGGCCGGCCCGCGGACCGTGCTGTTGATCACCAGCGCGCCTGGTTCCAACACGACGCGGCCTTCAATGCGCGAATTATCCGTGACCTGCCCGGCGATCTTGGTTTCGAGGATATCGAGGATCAAGCGATTGGCTTCCAGAATGTCCGAGGTCTTGCCGGTGTCGATCCACCAGCCGGTCAGCGGTTGCGCGCCCACCTTCAGGCCATGATCGATCAAATATTGAATCGTTTCGGTAATTTCCAATTCGCCGCGCGCTGAGGGCTTGATCGAGTTGACGGCCTCGAAGACGTGCTGATCGAACATGTAGATGCCGATTACCGCGTAAGGCGAAATGAACTGCTGGGGCTTCTCGACCAGTCGGGTAACATGGCCTGCGGCATCCAGCACAGCCACACCCATCGAACTGGGATCATCCATCGGGTACAGGATGATTTGCGCGTTCATCGCGCCGGCATGAAACGCCTTCACCTGCGGCACAATGCCTTCGCGCAGGAAGTTATCGCCCAGAAACAGTACGAACGGATCGACACCGATGAAATCCTGTGCGATCTTGATGCCGTGCGCAATCCCGCGCGGGGCATCCTGCAGGAGGTAAGTGATCTGCGCGCCGAAGAGCGCGCCATCGCCGACCGTCGCCTTCACTTGCTCGCCGGTCTCGGGACTGATCACAATGCCGATGGTGGTGATGCCGGCCTCGACCAGATCCTCGATGGCGTAAAACAAGACAGGCTTGTT
Source organism: Thermoflexales bacterium (assembly GCA_030834825.1). GTDB lineage: Bacteria > Chloroflexota > Anaerolineae > Fen-1058 > Fen-1058 > Fen-1058. Next base: position 9,651 of record JAUQXC010000078.1, on the reverse strand, counting down.
GGCGAGAGGGACAAGTTGTTTGGCGCCCGTGTAGGTAAACGGGCGCAGACGAGTGCCTTTGCCCCCGGAGAGAATAAGACCTTTCATGTTATGCCCCCTTGTTAGTATCCACCCATCCCGCTGTCCAGTGACGCGCCCGATAAGATCGCGCCGATAACGCGGATGTGCAGTTTCTCCAGTTGCTGCTTGGCGCGCTTGGCTTGCTCGCGGCGGGTCTGCCCGGCCTGCACGACCAGCAGCACACCGTCGACGCGCGTGCCCAACACAGAGGCGTCGGTCACGGCAATGACGGGGGGCGCGTCAAACAACACGATGTCGGCCCGCGACTTCAAGGCGTCGATCACATCCAGCATACGCTGCGAGCCGAGCAGCTCGGCAGGATTAGGGGGCAGTGGCCCGCTGGTCAACACCTGCAAGTTGGGGACGTTCACGGCTTGCAGCGCCGGCTCGATCGGCCCTTTGACATCCATAAAGAGCGACGTTAAACCTTTGTCGTTGTTCAGGCCGAAGAGGGTGTGCAAGGCCGGGCGCCGCACGTCTGCGTCAACCAGGATCGTCCGCTTATCGCCCTGAGCCATCGAGATGGCCAGGTTTGCCACGGTGATCGACTTGTTTTCATGCGGTGCGACCGACGTGACCAGCAAGGTGTGTATCGTGTGATCCAGACTGGAGAAGTCGATGTTCGTCCGCAGCGTGCGGTACGCCTCTGCGGCGGGTGAACGCGAATCGGATAGGGTGATGAGTGAAGTGGGTGGTTGCGACATGGATTATCCTGGGTGGTAATGAGTAACGAGTAATGCGTAAACCGGATTTACTCGTGGCTGGTTGCTCGTTAGCTGGCCATTTTCCGCGACCGGGCTGTCTCTGCGCCCGTGGCGGGAATGGCGCCAATGACGGTGGCGCCCAGCACACGTTCCACATCGTCGGGTGAGCGCAGGATATTGGACTCGATCGATTCGAGAAAGAAGACAATGATCACGCCCAACAACAAGCCGATGATGATGCCGGCGGCCAGATTCAACGTGGTCTGCGGGCGAAACTGGCCATACTTGGGCGGCTGCACGATGTAGGCGCTGACGCGATCTTCCTTGCGCTGCTTGGTGTTTTCCTGCTGCCGCCATTCGACAAAGGCCGTGGCCCAGGTCCGCGCAATATCATTGGCTTGATCGCCGTCGGTGTCGACGACATCGATCTGAAGCAGGTAGTCTTCATCTTTGGTGGCGATAGTGACTTTGGACTTGAGCGTATCGGGCTTCATATCCAGCCCCAGCTGCCGGATGACCAGAGCGGCAAAGTTCTCGCTATCGATGTAGGCGCGAAAGCCGCGCAGAATTTGTTTAGTCGCTAGGAGCGTGCCGTTGTCAATGCGATCCGGGCTGACGAACACATTGATCGAGCTTTTGTATTCGACCATCTGCAGGCGGCTGAAGCCCCAGGCCGTGGCGGCTGTCAATGCCGCCAACAGGATGATGATCCAGCCGCGCTTCCGCAGAATGCGTAAGTAATCTCGTAATTCCATGAAAATCTTTGCCTCCGAGGCGTCATTCTACCTGAACTATGAGCAATTCACAATGAACCATCCCTATCCCCTACGCTGCGAGGACTTCGTGATCAATGGGCAACGGACGTTGAGCACGACCTGCTGAACTGATCCCCGATCCCTGATCAACTGATCACTTCTTCGGTATTTCGGCGATGATGTTCAATCCGATCGCTTCGACGTCGGTCCGATCGCGAATGCGTGGATCGAAGTACCAGGCGAGAAAGGCCAGCACCACACCCAGCGCCAGTCCCAAGCCGAGGCGGATGGGAATATCCAGCCGCGAACGCAAGGCGGGCGGCGCAGGTGCCACGACGACACCGTCGAGCGCCGTCACCGAGGCGCCCTCGCCGTTCTGCGGGAAGATCACGTTGTTGCGCACCTGCAGCACCCGAATGGCTGCGTGGCCGATGGCGGCCAGCCGCTCGGGATCACCGCCGTTAAGATAAAGCACGACGATGCTGCGGAGATAATCGGACACGAGCGAACCGGCCACCTCAGCGGCTGTGACATCGCCGCCGGCCACGTTGGCCACAGCCTGAGCGAAGTCGCCAGTCTTGGCCCAATCGCTTAACCCGCCCGCGATGTACTCCGAGGTCAACCACGCCGGGTACTTGCGATCATACAACGAGGCTGTCTGCTGCTCGGGTGCATAGCCCACCGCGAACCGGAGCGAGGTCGTGTAACCCTGTGCAGGCGCGCGATAAGTGACGAGCGTGAATGCGCCGACAAGGATCGGTGGAATGAGGATGAGATACCAGTAACGCTTGAGGATTTTGAGAAGGGTGCGCAGCTCCATGTGAACTCCTGAAGCGTAAAGCGTCATGGCCTCACGCTTTACGTGCCCTGACCAGGTAAATCACTTGCTGACCATCATTGAGCGCTCCCGCCACCAGCGTGGGCAGGAGAGCGCTGTCCATCTAGCGCGCCCCCCGACGTTTCACGCTGGATAGGATGTTGCGCCGGAGCGATCGGGCTATCGGGCCAGGAGACGGCTTCGCTTCACTCACCGTGTTGAATTTAACAAGTTCAAGATGCTCAGCATATTTTTCGGCAATGAACCCGGTCAGCTTTTGCTTGAACATTTCCGTGCTGAAGGTTTCCGCGTGGCAACGGATGGCCGCGGGATCAAACTTCAAGGTGTCGAAACGTTTGACTGCGGCGCTGATCGACTCGACGGTCTGCTCTTCAAACAATACGCCGGTTTCACCGTCGACGACGGTATCCAGTGCGCCGCCTGCGCCGAAAGCGATGACGGGACGTCCACTGGCTTCGGCTTCGACGGGCGTGATGCCAAAGTCTTCACGACCCGGAAAGATGAAGGCCTTGCAGCGCGCCATCAAGTCGGGCAGATCGGTGTCAGGCACGCGGCCCAGGAATTGGACGTTCGGTTTCGCCAGTTTTTCCAGGCGGGCGGCATCACGCCCTCCGCCGGCGATGACCAGCGGCAGCCCTAAACGGTTGAACGCCTCAATTGCCAGATCGATCCGTTTGTAGGGAATCAGCCGCGAGACGATGAGATAGTAATCGTCATGCTGGCGCTGCGGTGCGAAGCGGCGAATATCGACCGGCGGATAGATGATGTCCGAGTCGCGTTTGTAATAGCGCTTGATGCGCTGCTGAATTTCGGTGCTGATGGCGATGAAGTGATCGACCTGCTGCGCAGCATTGAAGTCCCACCGGCGCAGCGCGGCCACGACGGGTTTTAAGGCCAGCCGCAGGGAGGCGCGCATGCCTTCACTGCGCGCGTACTCGTCAAACGACCACACGTAGCGGGTGGGAGCGAGACAGTAGCAGATGTGCAGCGCCGTTTTGTTTTTGCGCTGGGTGTGAACCCCATGGCAAAAACCGCTCTTATTGCTCAGCACCAAATCATAGCGGCCCAGATTAAGTGAGGCCCACGCGGCCGGATACAGCGCAAAGTATTGTTGATGTCGTTCGTAGATGCGCGGGGCGTGATTCAACCACAGGGGGCGAATGTCCCAGCCCATGTAGGCGGGCGGCATTTCATCGCGCCAGTAGATGCTGGTGTAAATCGGCGCGCGCGGAAACAGCTGGACAAGATTCTCCAGCACGGCTTCGGCGCCGCCCATTTGATTGAGCCAATCGTGAACGAGAGCAACTTCCATGATGCGCAATAAGTAATGAGTAATGCGTAATTACAGCAGGTGATCAGTGAGCAGAGCACTGATGGGTTTGAATGAACGCCGATGAATCTGGCAGGGTCCGACCGATTGTAACGCGGCTTGATGAATCCGTGTGCCATATCCCTTATGGCGCGCGAATTGATAGGCCGGATACTGCGCGTCGAGATCGATCAGCAGGCGGTCGCGCGTGACTTTGGCGAGAATGGAAGCGGCCGCGACCGACAATGAGATCGAGTCGGCGAAGTTGAAGACGGCCTGCGGCTTGTTTACCTGTGGCAAATGCACCGCATCGATGATGAGCGCATCGGGTTGGGGTCGCAGCGCTTGAAGGGCACGTGTCATCGCCAGGCGCGTGGCCGGCAAAATTCCGATCGCGTCGATCTCCTCTGTGCTGCCTTGACCAATGCCATAGGCGAGGCAGTGATCGACAATGACCTGGTAAAGCGTAGCGCGCCGACGCGGCGAGAGCTGCTTGGAGTCATTCACCTCCCGGAGGGTTGAGACCTCCGGGAAGCTGAGGATCACTGCGGCAGCCACGACCGGTCCGGCCCACGCACCGCGCCCGGCTTCGTCAATTCCGGCGATGAGCGCATGACCGGAATGCATTAAGCGATATTCACGGTCGAGCGTAGGCCGAGTGGGCAGGTTGGGTTTACTTTTTCCGGTCATATTTACCGTGCTGATAATTGCGCCGCACTTGAAAAAGATCACTGATGACACGCAATGTATCCTGCACTAGGCGCACACGACTTTCCGAAGAGAAATACCAATTGATGGGGACTTCGACGATCTTATAACCACGTTGTTGCGCGATGTACAAAACCTCGACATCGAAGCTCATGCCGTTAAGCTGCTGCACGCTAAACAAATCAAGCGCCGCTGCGGCACTGAACGACTTAAAGCCGCACTGTGTATCTTGAAAGTTACGCACAGCTAAGACTCTAATCAGGAAATTTATAACACGTCCGCCAATGTGCCGGTATGATGGCTCGTTATAACGCCGGGCGCCGGGGGCCTCGCGTGAAGCGATGGCAACCTCATAGTCATCCAACACGGGGGGGAGAAACTTATTGACCTCTTCGATCGGCATCGAGAGATCGGCGTCACACATGAAGCGGTAGACACCCTGGGCGGCCAGCATGCCGCGCCGGACAGCGATGCCCTTGCCGCGTTGGGTTTCTTGAATGAGTGCAATGTGGGAATGTTCAGCGCGTTGCGCGAACTCGCGTACGACGCGGGCGGTTTGATCAACGCTACCATTTTCTACGACGATGACTTCAGCCTGATAAGCTTGCTCTGCCAAGAAAGTTTCTATCTTTTCTAAGCTTTGGGGTAGGCGGTGTTCTTCGTTATGGGCAGGAATGATGATGGACAGAAGTGGTGCGTTAATGATAATTCCTCACAGAAGCCGCAATGAAACAGAGACGCCGGCGCAATTGAACGGCGTTAGAATACCGCGATCAAAGCGATTCGTCAATCGTGTCCCTCGTGCGCGACCGAGGCTTAAAAGCAGACACATGCACCCACTGCGTGCAGTGCGGTGTGAGAGTCTACCGCTCCATGATCGGCAGGATTGTCAGCAAAGTGTCGGGCTGAAGTTGTAGACAAACGGTCCAAGATCGGGTAAAACTACTGCAAGATTGGGGAGTAGCCACCCACGGGCCAATCAATCGTCAACACGAGGATGCGCTGCCTCACAATAAATCCTCCGGTTGATTGGATGCAAAGCGCAATTGGCGAGACCATCATGACAGAGCGTCGTGGTGGTCCTTTGTTTTTTGAAGGAGAAGTTCAGGTAGAGGCAGGCGTCGATCACAAAGAAAGGGGACGAAAGAATGGGCTGGTCATTGAAATTGGGCAAGTGGTTTGGCATTGAGGTCAATTTACATCTGACGTTTCTGCTATTGATTGGTTTTCTGGCTGTGACGGGTTTCGCGATGACACGCAATGCCGCCGCGGTGGCGGGCAACCTTGGGTTCCTGCTGGCGTTGTTCCTATGCGTGCTGCTGCACGAGTTCGGTCATGCCCTGGCAGCGCGGCGTTACGGCATTCAAACGAAGGACATTACCCTGCTGCCGATTGGCGGCCTGGCGCGGCTCGAACGGATGCCGACTGATCCGAAACAGGAGTTGGTGGTGGCACTGGCCGGACCGGCGGTGAACGTGGTGATTGCTCTGGCGCTGCTACCGGTGGTCGCCGTGTCCGATGCGGCGTTCTTCGAGCGGCTGTTCTCGACCAATCTGTTGCTGGTCGCGTTCAACCTGATTCCGGCGTTTCCCATGGATGGCGGACGCGTGCTGCGGGCGGGGCTGGCCATGAAGCTGGACTACGCCAAAGCAACCCGGATAGCGGCGACGATCGGCCAGGGCTTTGCGGTGCTGTTTGGCCTGGTTGGACTGTTTACCAATCCGTTCTTGATCTTCATTGCGGCGTTCATCTGGTTCGGCGCGTTGAGCGAATCACAAGTGGTGCAGACCAGGTCACAATTGGCGGGTGTGCCCATCGAGCGTGCCATGGTCACGCGCTTCGAGCGGCTGTCGCCGATCAATTCTCTGCGCTACATATCGCAGTTGATGCTGACTGGAACACAGCAGGAGTTTCCAGTCGTGGAAAACGGCAGGCCCATCGGGCTGGTGACGCGCAGTGATCTGTTCGACGCGCTGGCCCGGCGCGGGCCGTTGGGCCTGGTCTCGCAGGCAATGCAGCGTGAGTTCGCGATCGTGCAGGCCGGCGACATGCTGCCGTCCGCTATTGAGCAGCTCCAAACCGGGCAGGCGCGCTCGCTGTTGGTGCTGCGCGACGGTCAACTGGTGGGTTTGTTAACACTGGAGAATGTTCAAGAGTTCAGGTTGATTCAAGCGGCTTTGGAGCAGAACTTGCAGGCTAAGCAGATCGAAATGATGCGGACGACGTAGACCCCAAGGCGATCACGTCAAACGCCAGCCGATAAACCGATTGCACGGATGGACAACGGAAGAGTTGCATCCGTGCAATCACGTTAGGAGCACGGGCATGGAATGGCATCAAGCTTCAACAGCTGAGGTACTACAGCGTTTGGAGACCACCGTCGAGCGCGGCTTGTCACCGAGCACAGCCGCGCAGCGGTTGCAGCAGTATGGGCCAAATGAGCTGATCGATCGGGGCACGAAGAACCCGTGGAAAATTTTGTTCGAGCAATTTATGTCGGTCATGGTGCTGATTTTGATTGCGGCAGCGCTGATCGCAATGGTGGTCGGCGATCTCAAGGATGCGCTGGCGATTCTGGCGATTGTGGTCTTGTTCGGGATACTGGGTTTTACGCAGGAATTTCGCGCCGAGAAAGCGATGGCGGCGCTGCGCCAGCTGGCCGTGCCCAACGTGCGCGTGCGGCGCGCTGGCGAAGTCCACGAGATCGCGGCATCGCAGCTGGTGCCGGGTGACAGCGTGCTCCTGGAAGCGGGCAACGTCGTGCCGGCCGATGCGCGCATCGTGGAGAGCAATCATCTGCGCATTCAAGAGGCCGCACTGACGGGTGAATCGGAGCCGGTTGAGAAAGAGAGCGGGGTCTTGAGCGGCGAGCAGCTGCCGTTGGGTGATCGGCGCAACCTGGCTTTCATGGGCACCAACATCACGTATGGGCGCGGCGTGGCCGTAGTCGTTGAGACGGGCATGAACACGGAGCTGGGCCACATTGCCTCGCTGATACAAGAAGTGAAGAGCGAAATGACACCGCTGCAAAGACGGCTTGATCAGCTGGGCAAAGCACTGGGTCTTGTGGCCTTGATAGTGGCCGCACTGATTTTTGTGCTGGGCCTTATCGATGGGGAGCCGCTCGAGTTGATGTTCATGACGGCGATCAGTGTTGCGGTCGCGGCGGTCCCCGAAGGCCTGCCGGCGGTGGTCACCATCACCCTGGCTTTGGGTGCGAAACGGATGTTGAAACGGCAGGCGCTGATTCGCAAGTTGCCTGCCGTCGAGACGTTGGGATCGGTGACGGTGATCTGTTCGGACAAGACCGGTACGCTGACCGAAAATCGCATGACGGTGATGGTGTTGGACGTGGCGGGCCGGCGCCTGGAGCAAGAGACAGAAGAACTGCGGCGCGGCATGCCGGTGGGCCAGGTGGCCGAGAAGATCCCCCAGCAGGCGCATCCCTCGTTAGCCTTGCTGCTGATCGGCGGATCGTTGTGCAATGACGCCGCTTTGAAGATGGAAGCGTCGGGCCGTTTCCGCACGATCGGCGATCCCACCGAAGGCGCGATGATGGTCATGGCGGCACAGGCGGGTCTCCTGAAGCCCGATCTCGATCGGCAGTTCCCCCGGGTGGGCGAAGTGCCGTTTGATTCTGATCGCAAGCGCATGACGACAATCAACGAAGTGCGGGACGCCATCGCGCCAGTGGAATTCCAAAGCGTCTGGCAGACGGCCTTTGCTGCGCTGGAGCGTCCCCGCTATGTGGCGTTCACCAAAGGTTCGCCCGATGGGTTGATCGCTATTTCCGATCGGGTGTGGGTGGACGATCGGGTGGAGCCGATGTCCGCCGCCTGGCACGATCGAATCATGCAGGCGAACAACGAGCTGGCGCAGAACGGTATGCGCGTGTTGGGCGTCGCCCTGCGAGCGGTTGAGTCGCCTACGGCGCAGGCGGTGATCGAGCGCGATCTGATCTTCGTGGGACTATATGGCTTGATCGATCCGCCACGGGCCGAGGTGCAGGCAGCGGTTCAGACGTGTCTGAGCGCAGGCCTCCGGCCGATCATGATCACGGGTGATCATCCGTTGACGGCGCGGCAGATCGCGAGTGAGCTGGGCATCACGCAGAACGGGCAGGTGCTGACCGGGCAGGAAGTGGAACGCATGTCGCCGGAACAATTGCAGAGCGCGGTGGCGGAGGTGTCGGTGTTTGCCCGTGTCTCGCCGGAGCACAAGCTGAAGATCGTCGGCGCGCTGCAAGCCCGCGGCGAGATCGTCGCGATGACGGGGGACGGCGTGAATGATGCGCCTGCCCTGAAGAAGGCCGACATCGGCGTGGCGATGGGTCTCACCGGCACGGATGTCTCGAAAGAAGCGGCGGACATGGTGCTGCTGGACGACAACTTTGCAACGATCGTCGCGGCCGTGGAGGAAGGCCGTGTCATCTTCGACAATATCAAAAAGTTCGTGAAGTTCTCGATAGCCGGCAATGTCGGCAAGATCCTGGTGGCGCTGTTGGGACCATTGCCGGTGTTCGGTTTGCCACTGCCGTTACAGCCGCTGCAGTTGTTGTGGCTTAACCTGTTGACTGACGGTCTGCTGGGGTTAGGGATGGGCGTTGAACCGGCGGAGAAAGATGTGATGCAGCGACGACCCGCACGACCCAGTGATAGTATCTTTGCCGGCGGGCTGGTCAGCTACATTGTGCTGGTCGGTCTGCTGACCGGCGCGGTGGCGTTGACGGTGGGGCTTTACTACTATCACACGGGCAGTCCGTATTGGCAGACGATGATCTTCACAGTGTTGTGTTTCTCCCAGATCGGGCAGGCGTTTGCCACACGATCGATTTCGGAATCGTCCTTCAAAATTGGGTGGCTAACCAATAAGTGGCTGCTGGGCATGGCCGTGGCGGTCGCGCTGGCGCAGCTGGCGGCGATCTACCTGCCATTCATGAATCAGTTTGTTTATACCCGACCCTTACCCGGCGGCGATTTGATCATCGCGGTGGCGGCCAGCAGCGTGGTGTTCTGGGCGATCGAGATTCAGAAGTGGGTGCGGCGCAGGCGATCCACGAATTGAAACTGACAACCACAGCGCCAGCGGCCCACCACCGCGTGGATATGGGCAGGCACAGAGACACGGAGTTTATGAGTCCTCTGTGCCGCGGTGTCTCTGTGGCAAATCAGGCGGGAACAACAGAGACAGTAGATAGGCGTCATCGACTTTGCGCGTGGCCTGAATGGTGCGGCGCTTGTTCAGCATTTTCGGCAGGTGGAGTATACCGGACAACAT
>JAUQXC010000837.1 GCA_030834825.1 Thermoflexales bacterium | reverse complement strand
GGACATGATTAAACAGTATCTGTTTGGCACAAAAGTGACTACCGATTGGCGAGTGGGCAGGCCCATTACTTACGAAGGCGTCTAGGAGGGTAAGGCTTATCGAGACAAGGGCAAAATCTTGCAAGTCGAGCCGGGAAAGCTCCTGGTCTCCACCTTCTGGAGCGCCTTGTCTGGCCTGCCTGATGCTCCCGAAAACTATCAAACTGTGCGCTATGAACTGTCCGCCGAAAACGGCAGGACAAAGTTGACCATTACGCAGGATAACAACCCTACGCCAGAAGACGCCAGCCATTCTGCACAAAATTGGAATATGGTCCTGGCAGGCATGAAGAATGTCATCGAAGGTTGAAGGGCAACGGTATAAAAGGCAGATTTGACCCATCGCGTATTGAAAACAGAGCAGATCAGGAGATACACGTGGCCGAGTTAAAAACCCAACAAACCGAGGCAAGCGTCGAAGATTTTTTGAACACAATCCAGGATGAAGATACTCGGCGGGATTGTTTCGAGATTGCGAAGATCATGCGGCAGGTCACCCATGCAGATCCCAAGATGTGGGGGGCGAGCATTATCGGGTTTGGCAGCCACCGTCTAAAATACGCGAGCGGCCGCGAACTCGATTGGATGTTGACAGGGTTTGCACCGCGCAAGGCGAATATCGCGCTCTACCTCATGGGCAACTTCGAAAAACGGGGCGCCTTGCTGAAGAAACTTGGTAAACACTCCACCGGCAAGGGCTGCCTGTACATCAAGAGATTGAAAGACGTCGATATGAAGGTGTTGAAGGAACTGGTTAGTGAATCAGTGCAGACTGTGAAAAAGTCCGATAAATGACCAGGCCCTACGACGGTGATCGGATATGAGAAAAGTGATCTATTCAACCATGGTGTCGCTCGACGGGTTCACCGCAGATCTGAAGCGGAGTCTCGATTGGGTCATCATCGACGAGGAATTGCACGGCTTCGTCAACGAACAGGAGCGTGAGATCGACACTTATCTATTCGGACGACGAATGTATGAAGTCATGCAGTATTGGGAAACGGCCGATCAGGATCCGACAATCCCGGAATATATGCGCGAGTACGCCCGCATCTGGAAGCACATACTCAAGATGGTCTTTTCGAAGACGCTGGAACAAGTTCAAGGGAACGCTCGGTTGGTTAGAGGGAATATCGTCGAAGAAATCGCGCAGTTAAAAGCCCAGCCTGGCAAGAGTATGAGTGTGGGAGGCGCCCACATTGCATCAAATCTTATCCAGCTTGGCCTGATCGATGAATACCGGCTCTTCATCCATCCCGTTGTTTTGGGAGGCGGCACACCCATGTTTCCGGCATTGGACAAGCAGATTGGCCTGCGCTTGGCTGAAACCCGAACTTTTAGCAGCGGTGTTGTTTTCCTGCGATACCAACCAACAAAGCAAGAGCGCTAACAAGGGGAACTTTTATGCAAGACGTTATTACCCAAATTCAATCAGAGCACTTCACCACGGCATTATATGAATTGCTCGATGAGACATTTGACAATGTACATGGTTATTTCCTGGACGAGGGCACGTCTATGTTCGAGACGCTGGCGACCATCTCCGCCGAAGAAGCCTCGGTGCCCGTGGGTGACAAGTGCGCCACGTTGGCCGCGCAGGTAAAACATGTGGCCTTTTATCTGGATGGGCTTGAACGCGATGTGCGAAGCGGCACGTTTCAACCGGTGGATTGGGGTGAGATCTGGCGTACGACAAAGGCGGTGAATCCAAGTGAGTGGGAGGAACTGAAGACCGGCTTGCGCGATAGTTACAACCGCATCAAGGCGCTGATTCATGATGCCCCAGCCTGGCCCAGTGAGCGGGAGGTCGGCGGGGCCATTGCGATGATTGCGCATACGGCCTACCACCTGGGCGAAATCCGTCAGGCGTTATGCACCCTTAAGTCTTAGTCAATGCGCCAGAAAACACGCTATGCAAAATGACGAGACACAAACTCAACCGAAAAAAGCCGAATACATGTTCCAACGCGCTACAGGAACTTTTGAAGTGACCATCACGCCACAAGCCGAGCCAGATGACGCTTCCGGCGTAACGCTGGGCAGGATGCGCCTCGCCAAGCAGTTTCATGGCGATCTTGCCGCCGTGGGTCAGGGCGAAATGTTGACGGCGATCACAACCGTCACTGGATCAGCTGGTTACGTGGCGATTGAGCGTGTGACCGGTACACTCCATGGCCGCCGGGGCAGCTTTGTCTTTCAACACTCGGCCATCTCGAACCGCGGCGATCAGCAGCTCTCCATCACCGTCGTGCCCGATTCCGGCACTGAGCAACTCGCCGGCTTGGCGGGTGCGTTTTCGTTGAAAATCGTTGACGGCAAACACTTCTACACATTCGACTATTCGCTGCCTGAATAGGCATATTAAACCAAGAGGAGGAAACACATTATGAGCGGGGTACGAGTACTGGTTGGCACACGCAAGGGCGCGTTCGTTCTAACATCGACC
>JAUQXC010000836.1 GCA_030834825.1 Thermoflexales bacterium | reverse complement strand
AGCGGACTCGACGACGAAATCACGCCACAGTCAACGGCAGGCGCGTGAAGCCGCGAAAATTCGGCGTCGTCACGCGCGCCACGCCGCTTAGATCGATCTCCCAACGTGTGCTGACTGGCAGCAGCTCTTCAAACAGAAACTGCGCCATCACCCGCCCCAACGGCGAGCCGACGCAGAAGTGGATGCCTTGCCCCATGCCCAAATGGCGTTGATCGGTTCGGTGGATGTCGAAGCGATCGGGGTCGGCGAATTCCCGCTCGTCGCGATTGGCCGATCCGATGTGCAGCAGCACCTGCGATCCTTCCGGGATATTTTTGTCGTGCAGCGTGACATCGTGCGTTGGTGTCCGCACGAAGCCTTGCGCGGCGGCATCCCAGCGCATCCCTTCCTCGACAAAAGCCGGAATCAGAGCGAGGTCCGCGCGCACTTCTTCGTATACCTGCGGATGCAGTGCCAGGGCGTACGTCAAATTGGTGAACAGATTGTTCGTCGACTCGAACCCGGCGGTGAAGAACGTCATCGTCGTGACGACGACTTGATCGAACGATAGTTGCTGGCCGCCCTCTTCGGCCAGCAGCATGGCCGACATCAGATCGTCGCCGGGTTGCGCCTGCCGTTGTTCAGCGTGGTTTGCCAGGTAACCGCGCAGTTCGCGCATGGCGATCGCTTGCGGCGGCTCCTGCCCCGGCGGTGCTTTCTCGCGCTTGAAAAAATCGTCAAGCCAATGCCGCAGAGCGATGAAGTCTCGATCGGGCACGCCGAACATCGCACCGAGGATTGCAGCGTTAAAGGGTGCAGAGATATCCTCGACAAACTCGATCGCGCCTTTCTCGTAAGCGCGGCTGCACAACTGCTGGGCCAGCGCGCGCACCTTTGGCTTCAGGCTCGCCACCGTATGCGGCGTGAACGCCTTGTTGATGATCCCACGTGCGAAGGTGTGGCGTGGCGGATCGGTGGTGCCGAGTGTCTTGCCTACTCGCTCAGGCAGATCGTTAAGCAGGTTGCCGCGCCGCTGCGACGACCAAGTCTTCCAATCCTTGAAGGCCGCCGAGCAGTCCGCATAGCGCGTCAGCACCCACACATCCTCGGTCTGCGAGTAATGCGCCGGATCTTCGTCGCGCAGCCACTTGTAAGTAGGATATGGATCATCGGCCGCGATGATGTTGAGGGGATAGTTGAAACGCTCCATCGTGTTCAAGCTCCGAGGGTGACGCCGCCATCCGCCCAGATGACCTGTCCCGTGAGATAGCTGGCATCGTCGCTTGCCAGGAAGGCGTGGACGGCGGCAATCTCGTCCGGCTCGGCCATCCGTTTGAGCGGGATGCGATCGATGATGGCCGCGCGGATGTGGTCGGGAATGGCGGCGGTCATACGAGTGTTGACGCCGCCAGGCGCCACACAGTTAACGGCGATATTGAAGCGCGCCCACTCCAGCGCCAAGGTGCGCGTCAGCCCGATCACACCCGCCTTGGAGGCGGAATAATTCGCCTGGCCGATGTTGCCCGCTGCTGCGATGGAAGCGGTGTTCACGATCCGCCCATATTTCTGAGCCATCATCGGCACGGCTGCCGCCTGTGCCATGAGCCAGGTGCCTTTGAGATTGACGTTTAACACAGCGTCCCACTGTTCTTCGGACATCCGCTTGATTTCACCGTCTTTGACGCGAACGGTCAGCGCATCGCGCGTGATCCCCGCGTTATTGATGAGGATGTCGAGGCGGCCAAATTTTTCCAGCGCAGTGTCAACCACTCTTTGCACATCGCCTCGATCGGCCACATTGCCGGCAACCCCGCTGGCGCTGCCGCCCTGTTGGACGATGAGCGCAGCGGTTTCAGTGACGCCCGCCTCGTCGACGTCACACACGGTGACGCGCGCGCCTTCTTTAGCAAAGCGCAGCGCCGTCGCCCGGCCAATACCGCTGCCCCCCCCAGTCACAATCGCTACTTTGTTTTCGAGTTTCATGCCGCACTCCGTTTGATCATCACGACTTCCTGAACTTCGATCACCGTCTGGCCATGCTGATTCACCATCTTGTTTTCCAGCGTCAGGATGCCACGATCCGGTTTCGACGTTTCTTTTTTCTCGGCGATCTTGAACTCCAGATGAACGGTGTCGCCGAATTTCACCGCGCCCACGTACTTAATCGTTTGCTGCAACAATGCCAGGGTCGTTCCTTCAAAGAGACCCGTCTGGTTGATCTGCCCGGTGGCCATCGCCAGGATCAGCACTCCGTGGGCAATGCGCCCGCCGAACGGAGTGGTCTGGCCGTATTCTTCGTTGGTGTGCAAGGGGTTATAGTCGCCGGAGATGCCGGCAAAATGAACGACATCCGCCTCAGTGACGGTGCGCCCCTGGCACACATGCACATCGCCGACGTTGAATTGTTCGAAGGTAAGGCCGCGCGGCTGATAAGCCATTCTCCTATCTCCTTCATTCATTACTCTCCTTACGCAGATAGCGTTCCTTGTCAGTCCCGCGAAAGCGGGAATCCAGGTTGATTCGGACTGGACACCCGCTTACGCGGGTGTGACAGTGCGTAAGGTGAGTTCATAACTTGAGCACTCTTCGCGCGTTATCAAGCAAAATCTTCTGGCGCACTTCCGGTTTCATCTCCAGCGCCTCAAAGTCCCTGAGCCAGCGCTCCGGCTGAAGCACCGGATAATCGGAGCCGAAGAGCACCTTGTCTTGAAGCAGCGTGGTGGCGTATTGAGTCAGCACAGGCCGGAAATATTTGGGCGACCAGCCCGACAGGTCGATGTAAACGTTGCCCTTGTGCAATGCCACGGCGAGTTGTTCTTCCTGCCAGGGCACGGATGGGTGGGCCAGGATAATCGTCAAATCCGGGAAATCGGCGGCGACATCGTCGAGATGCAAGGGATGCGCGTACTTGAGCTTGTAGCCGCCTCCGCCGGGAGTTCCTGATCCCACGCCGGTTTGCCCGGTGTGGAAGAGGGCCGGAATACCTAACTCTGCACACTTCTGCCACAGCGGATAAAAGCGTGTGTCGTTTGGAAAAAATGCCTGAGTGGTGGGATGCAGCTTCAGGCCGCGCAGCCCCAGTTCTTTCACCGATCGTTCCAATTCCTGAATCGCCCACGTCCCCTTCCACGGGTCCACCGAGGCGAAGCCGATGAAGCGATCGGGGTATTGCCGCGCGACGCTCGCCACATAGTCGTTGCCAACGTAGGGAACCCCGCTGGTCGTCTCGGCATCGATGGCGAAGATCACACCAAAGAGGTCCAACGCCCGGTACGTTTCGTACATCTCTTCGGGAGAACGCGGCATGGCTCCGGCCTTGAAGTAGCCGGCCATGTTTTCTTTTTCCCGCGCCGCCGGATGACCGGGCGGATCGGGAACATGCACATGCACATCAATCGCTCGCATCATTGCTCCTAAGTGCCTGACTACGATGGTCAGGCCACATGGCGTGGTCTCCTCAGTGCCACGCACGCGTGTGCCTGACCCCGACGGTCAGGCCACGCGGCGTGAGTGGCCCGCCCAATACGGCTCGCGCAGCACTCGTTTCAGTACCTTGCCGCTAGGTGTGCGCGGCAACACGGCCGCGAAGTCCACCGAGCGCGGCCGCTCGAAACCGCCCAGCTTGCCCTGGCAGAAATCGATGATGTCCTCGGCGGTGGACGTCATTCCCTGCCGCAGGACAACGACCGCCTTGACCGTCTCTCCCCATTGTGCATCCGGTATGCCGATGACGGCGGCTTCTGCCACTGCCGGGTGCTTAAACAACACCTCTTCGACAGCGCGGGGATAGATGTTCTCACCCCCGGAAACAATCATGTCTTTGACGCGATCTTGAATAAACAGGTAGCCCTCGTTGTCCAGCACTCCTGCATCGCCGGTGTGCATCCAGCCGCCGCGCAGCGCCTCAGCCGTTGCCTCGGGCTGCTGCCAGTAACCCTGCATCATCTGCGGCCCACGGGCAAGCACCTCGCCGATCATGCCGTTAGGCACGGGGTTGTCGTCGGCGTCGACGATGCGCACCTCGGTTCCGAGGATCGGCCGTCCAGCCGCCAGCAACAGGTCCGGTTTCTCCTTGAGCGCGCGCTGGTGATCGGCCCAGGACAGGATGGCGATGGCGGCGCTCATCTCGGTCATACCGTAACCCTGGCTGAACTCGCATTTGAACGCTTCGATCGCACGCCGCAGCGTAGCCTCGGCAATGGGTGACGCGCCGTAGTGAATGAGTCGCAGATCGTGATAGCTGCGTTGGGCGACATCGGGCACCGCATTGAGGCAGGCCTGGATCATGGCCGGCACCAGGATCGCTACGTTGATGTGCTCTTCGCTCAGCACACGGACAACGTCAGCTGGTTGAAAGTCCGCCATGATATAGAGACAACCGCCCGCGGCCAGACAGGGAAAGGCGCCGGCGTTCAACCCGGCCACGTGGAAGACCGGCGCGACCACCAGGGCACGCTCGCCCCGGTGCATCTCGTGTGCGATCCCCATCTGTGCCAGGTGGGTGGTCACTGCCCGATGCGTGAGCACCGCTCCCTTGGGGTGGCCAGTCGTGCCGCTGGTGTAAATCTGGAAGAGATCGTGATCGGGGGTGACATCACGCCCCAGAAGTGTGATCGGCTGATCGGCGGCCCAGCGGTCATGGTCCTCCCAGCCAAGATCGCCCGATCGATCAATGCTGATGAATCGCTCGATCAATTTCAACTCGCCGCGAATCGAATCGATCTCGCGCACGTAATCCCCGGCAGCCAGAATCAGCCTGGCCCCCGAATCGTTGAGGATATAAGTCCATTCGGCCGGCGCGAGCCGATAATTGAGCGGGACTGGGACGACGCCGGCCCGGGCGGCGGCCAGGTAAATGAGAAAATACTCGATGCTGTTTTTGGAGAGAATGGCGATCCGGTCGCCGATTTGCAAGCCAGAGCTGGCGAGGGCGTTCGCAAGGCGATTGGATTCAGCCTGCGCCTGGCGATAAGTAATTCGCCGACTCCCATGGATGGCAAACTCCGCTTCACCCTGTTCGCGGGCGCGGTAGTCAAGGTAATCGAATAAGCGCATCCTTCGACCTCTCCACTCGGCAACTCCAGGACAGGAAATGCCTCATCATGACTTGTGCAGTTGACGCCGGCTGCGGAGCGCCTCGGCGATAGCGCGGGGACGCAGCCGATCCCACGCCCCCATCAACCCGCCTGGAAAAACGAGCACGATCAGAATGAACAAAATACCGAAGACGATCTGATGGACCTCGACGAGAGTCACCGCCAGTCGCTGACGCACCAGGATGAAAAAGATTGCGCCGAGCACCGGCCCGCCGATGGTGCCGAGGCCGCCGATGAAGGTGATCAGCAGCGCGTCGAATGTCCACACGGGGCTAAATGCCGCCGAGGGATAGTAGCTGATCTGTTGGAAGGCAAACAGTCCACCCGCCAGCCCGGCAAAGAAACTGCTGATGAACAATGCCAACAGCTTGTGGCCCAGCACATTCACACCCGTCGCCTGCGCCGCTTCTTCATCTTCTCGAACCGCCAGGATGCCCAGACTCCACGAAGATCGTAACAAGAGTGCTGCCGCGCCAATCGTGGTCAGCGCCAATGCGAGTGCCACGTAATAGCGCAGCGTCAAGTTATAGGCTGCGATCTCTGCCGCCGGCATCGTCGAGATCAACGGCAGATTCTGGCTGACCGTGATCCGCAGGACTTCGGCGATGCCCAGCGTGCCGATCGCAAAATACGCGCCGCGCAAGCGAAACGTCGGCACGCCGATTAACATGGCGAAGGCGACGGCGGCCAGTCCGCTGAGCAGAAACGCCACCGGAAAGAACATGCCATTCAGCCACAAGGTGCGCGTCACTAAGGCGCCGATGCCGAAAAACGCCGCATGCCCCAGGCTGGTCTGCCCCGCAAATCCGGCCAGGATGTTCCAGCTTTGCCCCAGCGTGATGTGCAGGCAGATCAAGAACAACAGGTTCAACGTGTCCTGCTTGTCGATCAGCACGGGAACTAATGCCGCCAACGCGATGACGCCCGCCATCAATACTGGCCCGCGCCAGGCTCGTGAGCGCGTCAAGGCAGCCGGTGACGTCATCGCGACATCCCGCATTCCGATGCGCCGCATTACGATGCGCCGCATCATGCGGCCTCCCGCGAGCCGAACAACCCCTGCGGGCGGATTAAGAGCACCAACAGGAAAATGACCAGTCCCACCACCTCACGATAGCTCGCACTGATGAAGATGCTGCTGAGCGCTTCGACCAGACCGAGCAGCAGCCCTGCCGGAAACGCGCCAATGATGCTGCCGGTTCCGGCGAGCACGACGACGATCAGGGCTTTTAGAGTCCAATCCAGCCCGATCGAGGGCGCGACGCTGGACGTGACGCTGACGAGAGTACCGGCGATGCCCGCCAGGGCCGCGCCTAACGCGAACGTCAGCATATACACGCGCGGCACATTGATTCCCGAGAGTTCAGCTGCTTCCCAATCTTCCGCAGTAGCGCGAATCGCCTTGCCGGAATCCGTGCGTTGCAGGAAAAGGTGCAGCGCCAAAATTGTGACCAGCGCAATGACCAACCCCATCAAGCGCGTGTAAGGCAACGCGATGCCGAAGAGGTTGATCCCTTGCCCAATGTAGGAGACCTGAGTCGTGCGTTCGTCGGCGGTAAAGAGCCGGATCGCCACGTTCTGCAGAATGAGCACCAGGCCGAAGCTGATCAAGAGCGAGTTCTTGATCTTGGCCTCACCCCTTAAGCGGGCCACATGGCGGTACACCAGCCGATCGAGCAACAGCCCGATCAGGAACAGCGCCGGAATGCAGATGATCAGTGAAACGAAGGGGTCAATCCCCAGCAGACTGAACAACCAGAAACTGATGTAGCCGCCGAACATCAGCAGCTCGCCATGCGCGATGTTCAGCACGTTCATCACGCCGAAGGCCAACGCCAGACCCACGGCGGCGATGCCGTAGATGCCGCCGACGAACAGGCCATAGACAATGTTCTGCGCCATCGATTCAAGGCTCACGTTAAAGTCCTCGCCGTGACGGGCGCGTAGCCCAGATACGCTTCGCGTACTTCGTCATTGTGTAAGAGATCCGATCCACTGCCGGTTCCCACAATCCGTCCCTGCTCGAGGATGTAAGCGCGGTGTGCCAGCTCCAACGCCCTGCGCGCGTTTTGCTCCACTAGCAACACGGTGACGCCTTCTTCCTTGATCGACTTCACAATCTCAAAGATGTGCCGCACGATCAACGGTGCCAGGCCCAATGAGGGTTCATCCAGCATCAACAGGCGCGGCAATCCCATCAACGCCCGCCCGATCGCCAGCATCTGCTGCTGGCCACCGCTGAGCGAGGACGCCCGATCGTGACGCCGTTCGGCCAACAGCGGAAAAATATCCAGAACGTGCCGGAGCGTCTTGTCGCGCTGCTGTTTCGCCCGGCGCGTGTAGGCCCCCAACTGAAGATTCTCTAACACCGTCATCCCCTCGAACAGCCGGCGGCCTTCAGGCACAAGGATGATGCCACGCTCAACGATCTGATGCGCCGCTACCGTGTGCAACGCCGTTCCCTCGAAAAGGATGCGCCCACTCCGCGGGCGATGCAGTCCCGCGATGGTGCGCATTAACGTCGTCTTGCCTGCACCATTCGGTCCGATGAGCACCACGATCTCATTGACCTGCACGTCCAGCGACACGTCCCACAGGGCCTGGACATCGCCATAGGCCGCGGCCACCTTCTCAATGTGTAGCATACGTTTCGCTTCCCAGATACGCGTCGATCACGCGCGGGTTGTTCGCCACTTCCGCCGGCTTCCCTTCGGCGATCTTCTGGCCCGCGTTGAGTACCACGATCCGATCGGACAGACCGAAGACCGCCTTCACCAGATGCTCCACCATGATGATGGTGATGCCCGTGTTGCGAATGCTTTGGATCAGTTCCATGGAAGCCGATACCTCCGAAGGGTTAAGTCCGGCCAGGAGCTCGTCCAATAGCAGCAATTTGGGTTTTGTGGCCAGCGCACGCGCCAGTTCCAGGCGTTTGCGATGCACCAGGGTAAGGCTGTGCGCCTTTTCCGAAACGCGATCAGCCAAGCCCACTTTTTCAAGGATCTCGAGTGCCTCTGCCTCCGCTTGGAGTCTGTTCTTGATCGAGTCGCGGCCATAAGCCCGGCCAATGGATACGTTCTCCAATACCGTCAACTGTGGAAAAGGGCGCACCAGTTGGAAAGTGCGCGCGATGCCCAGCCGGCAGCGGGCGTGCGGCGCCGCGGCAGTGATGTCTTTTTCTTCAAAGACAATCCGACCTTTACTCGGCGGGTAGAGGCCCGTGATCAGGTTGAATAAGGTGGTTTTGCCCGCACCGTTCGGCCCGATTAACCCCAGTATTTCGCCTTCGACAACGTTCAGCGAGACGAAGTTGACCGCCATCAATCCGCTGAATGATTTTGCGACAAGGTCTAGTTGAAGGAACAATTCCGGTTTCCTTGACACTGTTTTCTTTGACCTGCCAGGTTTTGCGATCGAGCGCAATCTGCTTAAAAACCTGGCAAGTCTCATCACACCTTATCTGGCGCTCCATTCTGGGGCAGGGTAGGCGACAGAGGTGACGGCAATGTCTTTGGGCCAAATCAGCTTTTGCTGCCCATCCTGGTACTGGCTCACCACGGTGATGACATTGCCGGTACCGTCTGCGTTGAACGTAACCGGCCCGGCCACCGTCGTCAGATTGGTCGCGGCGATCGCGTCGCGGATGGCCGTGGGTTCAAGGCTGTTGGCGCGCTGGATGGCATCGGCAATGATTTGCACCGTCGAGTAAGCGGGGGCGGTGGTGCCAGCCGCCGTTTTCTCGAATTTTTCCTGATGGCGCTTAACCATGTCCAGGGCGCCTGGAAAGTTCGCCTCTGGGTTGCCGCCGGCGGCCAGGATCACGTAGTCGCCATCTTTGCCCATGTTCTGTGGCCACGTGACGGCGTCGGCTCCGCGCAGAAACATGAGGGCCGGCGGAGTGTAGTTCAATTCCTTCATCTGTTTGGCGATGGTGAGGGCATCCGGCGGATTAGGCAGGGCCAGCACAGCCTGCGCGCCGCCATCTTTGGCTGCCAGGATGAGCTGGGAAAAATCTTTGGCACCCGGCGCATACTTTTCGTCTACGACCAGCTGGTAACCACGCGCCTGCACTTCCTGTCGCCATGCGTCGCTCAACTCGGCACCCCAGTCGGTCGTCTCGGCAAAGATGGCAACCTTGGTTGGTTTGGGATTGAGCGTATCGAAGATGTCAAAGGTGGCTTTGGCCAGACTCGGCGACTTGGGGAACGGCGAGAAGAGATATTTGTAGCCCTGTTGAT
>JAUQXC010000835.1 GCA_030834825.1 Thermoflexales bacterium | reverse complement strand
CGTGCCGCTGATCAGCCAGGGACGCCCGGTCGGCGTGATGTACGTCGGCAGCTTCAAGGTGCAGCAGTTTGACGAAAGTGACGTCCAGCTCATCTCGGCGCTGGCTAACCAGGCCGCCGCCGCCATTTCCAATGCCCGTCTGTTCAGCGAGATCGCCGAAAGCCGCGATCAGCTGCAAGCCATTCTTGACAGCGCCGACGACGGCATGTTGATCTTCGAACCGAGCAGTCGCATCGTCATGGTCAACCCCTGTCTGGAGACCATGTGGAACGTGCCACACGGTTGGTTGAACGATCGCTTGTTGATCGAGCTGCTTGATCAGCCGGAGGCCGCGCTTGCGGAAAAACTGGGGTATACGCCAGAAGCACTGCGGATCGTCCTGCAACACCTGAGCACCGCCAGCGAACTAAGCAGGAGCAAGCACGTCTACTCGTTACCCGGACAAACGCCGACCCGCTACGTGGAACGCACCGGCCTGCCCGTGTTGGACGCCGAGCGCGTGCCGATTGGCTGGATGATCATCCTGCGCGAAGTGACGGAGGAACTGGAATTGCAACGCATGCGCGATGATCTCACCAACACCATCGTGCACGATCTGCGCAGCCCGCTCAGCAGCATCCTGGGCAGTCTCTACTTCATGGAAGAAATCACCGAGCAAGATTCAGACTCACCGGCCGGGCAAGCGCTGACCATCAGCATTCGCAGCGCCAACAAACTGATGGATCTGGTCAACTCGTTGTTGGATATTGCCCGCCTGAGTACGGGACAGGCTCTGGTGGAATTGCAGGCCCAGCATCTGGAAGGCGTGCTGGATGCAGCCGTAGATTATCTGCTGCCTCTGGCTCTGGACAGCGAGATCTCCTTGAGCAGGCAAATCGATCCGGATCTGCCGCTGGTGCTGATCGATGAAGACAAAATCAACCGGGTGCTCGTCAACCTCATCGACAACGCCCTCAAATTTACGCCGCGCGGCGGGCGAGTGACGGTCAGCGCCGAGCGCTGGGCAAACGGCAGCGGATACGCCATGGTACGCTGTGTCGTGCGCGATACCGGCCCCGGCATCCCGACGGAATATCGCACCCGCATCTTCGATCGTTTCGTGCAGATTGCCCATCGGACTGGCCGGCGTCGCGGCACCGGCATCGGCTTGAATTTCTGCCAGCTGGCGATAGAGGCACACGGGGGAAAAATCTGGGTGGAAGATGCGCCCGGCGGCGGTAGCGAGTTTTCCTTCACCTTGCAAGCGATCTCTGACTAACGAACGACCACATCCAGTTGATGTTCCAGTTCCTCGCGCGAGGCCAAGCTGGATACTGCTCCCGCACCGCGCAATGACGAGGCGGCCGCCACGGCCGCGAACTGCGCACAGCGCTCTACCGACCAGCCGGATAGAAACGCGGTGACAAACGCCGCATCGAAAGTATCTCCCGCGCCCACTGTTTCGACAATTTGATCCTCAGGCACGCTAACTGCCGGTTGGTGGAAAGCCCGCTCGGATGTGCAGATCCATGTGCCCTGGACGCCGTTCTTGATCGCCACAATACGTGGACCGGCCTGCTGCAACACCAACGCGGCCGTGCTCAGATCCTCACTGACGGCCAGGCGTTTCGCCTCATACGCATCCAACAGCAGCAGGTCGGTATATTTCAAAGCTTCGCGCAGTGGTTCAATCCAGGCGCCGGTGTAGTGCGTCAAGATTCTTTGGGGATCCAGCGAGGTGGTCAGGCCGCGAGCTTGGGCCACACAATACAGCTGCGCGAGGTCGTCGTTCCACATCTCAGGATAATGGAGATAACCGCCGCAATGAATATGCCGGCCGCTCAACAAAAAATCCCGATCGGCCTGGCGCAACGGTTGGGGCCAGGGAAAATGTGTAGGATAACGATAGGTCAGCGGCCGTTTTTTGCTGCCGAATAAGAGCAGGTAAATGCCAATGCCGGACAGCGTATCCGGCTGACGGGTAACGTGGCTCACGTCGACACCGGCCTGCACCAGCGTTCGATGAATGAGATCACCCAGTGGATCGTCGGCCAGCACCGACACAACCCCGGTGCGCAAGCCCAGACGAGCAAAGGCCAAGGTGGCATAACCGGTTGAACCGGCAGCGGTCACCGACACAGTGGACGGCCCTGTCCACTGTGTCAGTTCGTCCAGATTAGTTGGGGCGCTGCCCGTGATCAAGAGATCAACATTGAGCGGGCCGAGCGTCATCACGTCGAATGTCATGCCGTTATCTCCCTGAGCGGATTATACACCGGTGGCGGCGCGCAAAATATCGGCGGCCTTTGCCTGCTCGCCCGGAAGTTCGGCCACGATTTTTCCACCCCGCATGACCAACACGCGCTGAGCCAAGCCTAGCACTTCAGGCACTTCTGAAGAAATCAAGAGGATGGCCGTGCCCGATCGCGCGAGCTGCGCGATCAAGTCATAGATCTCAAACTTCACCCCCACGTCGATGCCCTGCGTCGGTTCCGACAAAATCAAAGCCCGCGCCCCGGCAGCCAGCCATTTGGCCAACACGGTCTTTTGCTGATTGCCACCACTGAGCACCCGCGCCGGCGCTGCCAGTGATGGAGCGTTGATCTGCAGCGCCTCGGCCTGCCGCTGCGCGGCTCGTTGTTCGCTCGATCGATCGAGGAAGCCCCACCGCCGCGCCAAACGGGGCAGGATCGTTAGCGTGATGTTGCGGCGCACGGCCACATCCAGCAGCAGGCTTTCCGTCTGACGATCTTCCGGCACATATCCCACACCCGCCGCCACGGCGCCCGGCGGCGTAAGTTGTTGACGCGCATCGAACCAGCGCACCTGTCCGCGATCGATGGGCCACGCGCCAAACAGCGCCTGTCCCAACTCCGTTTTACCCGATCCGGCCAACCCGGTAATGGCCAGCACTTCGCCGGCGTGCAGCTGAAACGAGACGTCCTCAAACGCACGTCCACTGCTGACGTGCTCTACGGATAATACGACCTTATCCGTTGCCAGGTGATGAGGTGGAAAGGCATTGATCAGTGAACGTCCCAACATGTCGGCGATCAAAGCGTCGGGCGTTGTCGCGCGCAACGGGGTGGTGCGCACGTGTTCTCCGTCGCGCAGTACCGTCACGACATCGGCAATGCGAAAGATTTCGTCCAGCCGATGCGAGACGTACAACAGCGTTACGCCGCGTGCCTTCAAAGCCGCCAACACGTTGAACAACGCTTCAACCTCGGCACTGTTCAAGGCCGCCGTCGGCTCGTCCATAATCAAGACCCGGCATTCGCCCAACAGTGCCCGACCAATGGCCACCAGCTGTTTCTCGCCCAACGTCAGTTCATGCAGCGGCGCATCCAGCGCCACCTGCCCGGCTTGCAGCTGCTGCAGCACGCGGCGCGCGGCGGTCCGGGCCTGCGCTCGATCGATAAAGCCGTAACGCGCCGGTTCCTGGCCCAACGTCAAATTAGCCAGCACACTGCGCGTGGGTAATAAATTCAATTGCTGATGGATGGTGGCCAGGCCGGAGCGCAAAGCGTGGTGCGGATCGCGCGGTTGATACCGCTGCCCGTCGAGCAACAGCGTGCCGCTATCGGCCGGCAGCGCGCCCGCTAGGATTTTAATTAGCGTCGATTTGCCCGCGCCGTTTTCGCAAATGAGCGCGTGCAGCGTGCCGGCTTCGATGGAAAAGGAAACGGCGCGCAGCGCCTGCACGCCTGCGAAGGCGCGGCTGATCCGATCGAGTTGGAGCAGGGCCGGCATGGTCACTCACCGGACCCGCTGGCGCAATCGATCGAGCGACAAGGCGACGATCAAAATCACACCGGAAGCGACGCGCTGAGCATTGACCGACAGGCCCAGCAACACCATGCCGTTCGTGATCGTCACCAGAAAAATCGCCGCGACGAGCACGTTCAAGAGACGACCTTGCCCACCGCTCAGACTGACTCCCGCCAGGACGACGGTGGTGAGAATGGGGAACAAAAATTCGTCACCCATCAGGGCAGTGGCTGACCCCTGCCGCGCCACTTGCATGACGCCGCCCAGGCCCGCCAGCACGCCGGCCACCGCAAAAGCCGCGATGCGAATCCGATCGACGCGCAAGCCGGAGAGCCAGGCCGCTTTCTCATTGCTACCCACGGCATAGAGCTGCGCCCCGAACAATGTGCGGCTCAAGATGAAGTGGAACAAGGCATACAATACGAACATCACCACGATCGGCACGCGCACGCCCGCCACGTCGCCGCTCGACAAGAAGTCAAGGCTATCCAATGGCGGACCATAGATCGTCTGTCCCTGCGTGTACATGAGCGCCAGCCCGCCCAGAATGCTGA
Organism: Thermoflexales bacterium; assembly: GCA_030834825.1. Classification (GTDB taxonomy): domain Bacteria; phylum Chloroflexota; class Anaerolineae; order Fen-1058; family Fen-1058; genus Fen-1058. The sequence goes on along the minus strand of JAUQXC010000835.1, from coordinate 13 downwards.
GCATACCCAGCGT
>JAUQXC010000834.1 GCA_030834825.1 Thermoflexales bacterium | reverse complement strand
GCAGGCTGCGCTCGATGCGTTCAACCACCTGGAAAAGAACCGCCTGCCGCCCGCAGAACAACCGCCGCTCGATCTGTCGCCCATCGTGATCGATCAACAGGGCTGGCTGGTGGAGTGGGCGGCGCAGCAGGGCATCGGCATCGGCGTGGGACGGCAGGCAGTGAATGCGCTGATGCGCGCGCTGGAGCAGGGTCAACCCAATGTACGGCAGGCCGCGCTGCAAACGCTGCACTATGTGGGCGATCTGGAACTGCACGATAAGCTGCGCGCCATGCTCAACGACCCTGATAAGACCGTGCGGGATGCGGCTTATCTCACCCTCGAAGCGATCGGGCAGCGCGAAGGCACGCCATTGCCGCGCTGATCAGCGAGTCATGCCCTACCGTGAAACGCCCTTCCGCATGGGTGAGTGTTACCACCTCTACAACCGGGGATGTAACTTTCAGCCTATCTTCTTCGACCAGGACAACTACCGTCACTTCCTTGGCTGATCCGGCAGTATCTATTGAGCGATCTCGCACTCGTCGTGTACTGTCTCATGCCCAATCATTATCATCTGCTGGTGCAGCTACTTAGCGTCAATCTCTCACAACACATGCAGCTTTCGGCGTAGCGTGTACCAAAGCCATGAACAAGCGCTACACCCAGGTCGGGCCTTTGTTTCAAGGACGCTTTCGAGCCATTCATGTGGATCGAGACGAATATGTGTTGCATCTATCACGCTACATCCATTTGAATCCAGTTGCCGCACGGCTGGTAAGGAAACCCGAAGCATGGACGTTCTCAAGTTGCCAGGAGTATTTTGGCCGGCGGACAAACACAATACTGCGGCCTGAAATTGTGCTTGATCAATTTGACTCACCCGAGGATTATCGGAGATTCGTCTAGGCAGGCATGGAACAAGATGATGAGGCCATCCGGCCTCTATTAATGGATGACGAAGAACGATCGGGCTGAAGAAACCGGGTTTTTCCAACGTGGCGCGCCAGATTTCACGCCGATCTGGTTGATAATCAGGCAAGTCTGTTTGGACGTAAAAACCCGGTTTCTGCGTGCGCTGTGGCTTACCTTACCCTCGAAGCGATGGGGCGGTCGGTTTTGCATCAATCTTCAACGTTTCCAGGAGCAAAACTCTTAGCTGGACTTTATCCATCCTGATTGCCGTTATCGGGCATAACACAGCGCTTCCGTGAAGCGCTCCAGTAGTTTGGGCGAGAGTTTTTCACTGTCCGCCGTGATGTGCGAGGACGATAAATCGACATGACGCCACAGACTGCGTCGTACCACCGCCAAGGCATCCGAAAAAGTCGGTCGCTGCTTGACGTACCAAGCCGTCTGGCGCATGGGCAATTGATTCCGCTGGGCACGCTGATGCGCCAACACCGTGACCAGCGAGAACAAAGCCAGCAAGGCAGGCGTGGTCCGCGCGATCGCCAGGTCCGACCATTGCCGTTGGGTTTCGACCCCGAGATGCGCCCGCACTTCGCGAAAGGTCACTTCCAATTGCCAGCGCAAGACGAACCATTTCACGATTTGAGTCGGCTTGAGGGTCAGGTCGGTACACAACAAGGCTTGCGTCTTGAATTTGCCTTTTGGATCGCGAATCAGGACCCAGCGAATGGGCACGGGCGGCTGACCACCGTGATACCACACGGCGGTGTTCGACACGATCTCGATCGTGCGGCGGCCTTCACCGTACCCCTCCGGAATCGTGACCCGTTTCCAGCGCGTCTTTCGCTGGAGCC
>JAUQXC010000833.1 GCA_030834825.1 Thermoflexales bacterium | reverse complement strand
CAAGGCCACAAACACACCACACACACAGACAAACAAGATCTGCGACACTACGGCGAACAGGCACCCCCATTTCAGCAGCCCAGACAGGCCTTTGCGTCGAGCTGGAACGAACATCGGACGAACCGGTGTAGCGGATTGGGTTGGAGACGCAGGTTCTTCACGCAGATCGGCTAAGGCCCCCGTGGTTTGAACGCTATCACCCGTCAACAACAAGGCCGACTTGCAAAAGGGGCAGCGCGCGCGTGAGCCGTGGGCAAACTCAACCGATGCGCCGCAATTGGGACACTCCAGATCATTAACTGTCATATTCATCACCCGGCTGAATGTGAAGGTCTAGCCTGGATAACATTGTAGTACAGGATTGGCTGACGTCAAAACCGATTATGCCTTTGTATAAATTTTGTTGTATAGTAAGCCAAGCCAAATCCGGAGGATGACCATGTCTGCACTCACCTGGGAAGAACGCGTCGAAATCGCTCACCGTTTTGCGCCTCGGTTGATCCTGTTTCCAGAAAAGAAGGAACTTGGCAAACCCCGGATCGAGGGTGGCGCAGGCGACTATCATCCGCGCAGCCTGGAACTGCTGCTGGAGCGAGGCCACTTGTTTCCCGGCACATTGCGTTCGTTGGGTCAGGGGCAAATTGAGTGGCTGTTCAACCAAAACAGCCGCCCCCCCGCCACGTTGGACAACCTCGCCAAGAGTGATAACACGTCGCACCAGATCCGCTTATTGGGCGGACCCATCCCCAATCCACAGCAAGCTTGGAACACCTACTTCGATATTTTGGATCAGCCGGATGCCACAGGCCGTCCGGGACGCGAGCGCTTTCCATTGACGACTTACGCCCACATCCTGACACGGGAAGAGGCCGAGCGGGCCAGCGAAGCCAATCTGAAGATCAGTCTTACCGACTATGCCGGGAAAGTAGGCCGGCCCTTCTATCAACCCGGCGAGCGCACTCAGCCCGACGATCTGGCGCTACAATATTGGTTCTGCTACTACTTCGACGACTGGGCCAACATCCACGAAGCTGACTGGGAAAGCATCACGATTTTTTTGCGCCGGCAGGGCCACACCTGGCAGCCACTGGGGGCGACGTACTCTGAGCATGAGAACGGCGCACGCCGCCACTGGGCTGACATAGAACACGTGGAAGAGACCCATCCCGTCGTGTACGTCGCGTCCGGCTCACACGCTTCGTATTTTCAGTACCTACCCGAAGGCCACAACACGGAGCTATCCGGCGTTATCTTTGGGGGATTGAAATTCAAAGTCGGATTCAAGATTAACACCGGCAATAACGACTTCGTGCCCGAGCCTGGAGCCCAACATCCGCCGCTCACGCCGCAGGTCGAGCTGCTGCCCGATCCGATTGAGATCGTCAGCGCGGATAATCCGGCGCTCCTTCACTTGAGGTGGTTGAGCTTTAAAGGTTCGTGGGGCGCACGCGAGCTGGGACGTTTCATCGCGGGCGGCCCGGTCGGCCCCGCCTGCAAAGGCTTCAAGTGGTTCCATCCGTTCGCGTGGTCAGAAGTGGAATGCTGGCCGGATTACCTCATTTACTAACGAGTGACGAGTAACAAGTAAACCCGGCCTGTATCTGTTACTCGTTACGGGTTAGCCTCATTCTCACATCCAGCGCCACCGCCCCTTGCCCTTCGGCCATCACCCGCAGGGGATTAACCTCGACTTCGGCCACCTGCGGAAAATCCATCACGAACTGTGCCAGCCGCAAGACCCGATCGATCACGGCCTCCCGATCGGCTGGGGTTGATCCACGGAAGCCGCGCAGCCGTCTGCCGGCAAACGTCGCCTCGATCAGCTTCTCTGCTTCAGCGCGCGATAACGGCGCCAGTCCAAAGGCCACATCGCGCTGGCCTTCCACTTCCACGCCGCCCGCACCGAACATGATCAACGGTCCGAACTGCTCGTCGCGCACGGCACCGATGATCACCTCTTGTCCGAAGCACAGCATCGGCTGGATCGTCGCACCGTCGATCTGAGCGTCAGGTTTAGCCGCGCGCGCTTTTGTCATGATCTGCACGAAGGCTGAGCGCACGGACGCGGCGTCATTCAGATCGAGCGCCACGCCGCCGATGTCCGACTTATGCGCAATGTCCGGCGAAGCGATCTTCAATACGACGGGATAACCGAATCGCTCCGCCCACTGCACGGCCTCCTCAGTCGAGGTCAACAGCGCCTCACCTGGCCCCCAGATCCGATACGCCTCTAGCACCCTGGCGGCCAATGTGCCCGTAAGCCATTCGCCCCGGCCGGCAGACAGCAACTGCGTGGCCGCTTCTCGATCGATCTCCATCAGAATTTCTGCTTGATCCGCTGGACGCGCCTGCCATTGCGCGTGCCGCCACAACGCACCCAACGCCGAAGCTGCCCGTTCGGGAAAACGATAGTCGGTCAACCGAAAGGCCCGCAGCACCTTCAAGGCCAGACCCACCGTCGCTTCACCCATCACGGCCACAACTACAGGCTTCGCCGCAGATTGCGCCGCATCCTTCGCCGCCACGGCAATCGCTTCGGCCACTGGCGTGGGATCTTCGATTGGCGGCGGCACGCTGATCACCAGCACAGCATCGACCCCAGCGTCCTGCAGCAGGACACGCAGTGATTCGGCATATTCATGCGGCCCGGCGGAGGCCAGCATATCGATCGGGTTGTGGAAGGCCGCATGAGGCAGCAAGAACGATCGCAAGGCCGCCACAGTCTCAGCCGACAACGTCGCCAGCCGCAAGCCGTTCGCTTCGAGCGCATCCACTGCCAGGATGCCCGGTCCGCCGGCATTCGTCAACACCGCCACCCGATCGCCCTTCAAGGGTGGACACCACGCCAGCGCGCGCGCCCAATCGAAGAGCTCTTCCGTGTTGTTCGCGCGCAAAATACCGTAACGATCAAAGACCACATCGTAAGCCGTTTCCTGCCCGGCCAGTGCGCCCGTGTGCGAGGAGACGGCGCGCTTGCCGGCCGTGGTGCGTCCCACCTTGAGCGCCACGATCGATTTTTCGCGCGCCACTTCCTGCACGGCCTGCTTGAACCGCGCCCCATCCTTCACGCCTTCCAGGTACATCGTGATCACGCACGTGTGGGGATCAGACGACAACGCCGTGATGACTTCGGCTTCGGACAAATCGGCTTGATTGCCCAGCGAGGCGATGCGCGAGAAACCGAAGCCCATGCCCGTGCCCCAGTCGATGACGGCCTGGCAGATGGCGCCCGATTGCGACACAAACGCGATCTCGCCAGGATTCGGCACGCTCTTAATGAAAGTGGTGTTAAAGGGGACGTGCGTATCGATCAGGCCGATGCAGTTCGGTCCGATCAAGCGCAGGCCGTAGCGGCGCGCGATGGCGACGATCTGATCTTCGAGCTCGGCACCCGCCCGATCGGTTTCCCGAAAACCGCCGGAGACAATGATGGCCCACTGAATGCCGCGCTGCCCACAGGCCTCGATCGTCTGCGGCACCAGCGAGGCCGGCACAATCACCACGGCGAGATCAATCGGATCGGGGGCAGCTTCGATCGCGGGATAGCAGCGCTGGCCCAGGATCCGATCGGCGTTGGGATTGATGAAATGGATCGCACCCGGATAATTTGAGGCGACGAGATTGCGCGCGACCCCATAGCCCAGTTTCGTTCGATCGCGGCTGGCGCCGATAACGGCAATGCCGCGCGGAGCAAATAAGGCCGTGAGCATACTCTACCTCCCCTGAATCAGGTATAATCGCCGTCATGACTCAACTGTTCATGTATACTCGCGAACGAATCTGCGGCGATCAATTCTTGGCACGCCAGTGCTTGAAAGACTTCGGCGTTCCCTACACGGAAGTCAACCTCTCGCGCGAAGCGGACGCGGCCCAGGAACTCCAAGACCTCGTCGGCTGTCTGGCCGTGCCCACGTTGCTGGTGGCCGATGAAGAGCGTCGCCCGATCGCACCACCCGATCCGATCGAACCCACCCGGTCTGTGCGCAATGTCGATCGCGGCTCCGTCATTAGCGAACCCTCACGCGAGGGCCTGCGCCAGTTCCTCGTCAGACATGCGCTGCTCGTGGCGACCACCTAACCCGGCGTCGGCAACGTGAAACAAAACGCGGCCCCCTGCCCCAGTCCCGCCGATTCCACCCAGATGCGGCCGCCGTGCACTTCAATGATGCGCTTCACCAGCGCCAAGCCGATGCCGGTACCTTCGCTCTTGGGATCGAGCTTGTCAAACAGGCCAAAAATCTTGTCGTGATAACGCGGATCGATACCCAGCCCGTTGTCGCGCACGAAGAGCACTCGCCGGTTCACCTCATCACGCACGCCAATCTCAATGCGCGGCTCGGCTTGCGTGCTCATAAACTTGACGGCGTTGTCCAGGAGGTTCTGCATGACTTCCACCAGCCGCGCCCGATCGACGAACACCTCGGGCAGCTGGGGCGCAATCTCCACCCGCACGCTGCGTGCGCTGAGACGGCCCTCCACGAGCGAGAGAGCTTCGCGCACGATGCTCTCCAGGGGTACGCGTTCCGGCGCGTTGGCCAGCCGCCCTACGCGCGACAGTTCCAGGAGCTCGTTGAGCAGCCGCTGCATCTTGTCAGTCGCCTCGCTAATGCGCATCAGGTCGGTGTGCATGCGATCGAGATCGCCTGCCGCGACGTCTTTCGTCAACAGACCCATGAAGCCGCGAATGGTGATGAGCGGGCTTTTTAGATCGTGTGAAACAGTGTAAGTGAAGCGCTCCAGCTCCGCGTTCTTGGCTTCCAGTTCGTTAATGAGCGTCTCGCGTTCTTGGGCCACGCGTTTGCGAATGACGATATTGCCCAACAACGAACAATAGAGCGCCAGGGCCTCTTGCTGCACCTCATCCAGAGGCGCATGGGAGATCGCCGTATCATTGGAAAAGACCCCGATGGGTTCAGTGCCCGAACCAATCAGGGTCATGGCCACCCAGCCTGAACCCACCGTCTGAAAGCCGCCCTGTCCCCAATGCCCATATTGAGTCTGGGGCACGACCACGCGGCGCAGGCCGCGCGTGAAAAGATCCAACTGCTCAGCCAACGGCAACTTCACACCTCGTTCATCGGTCGTGCCTCCCTGCAAGTCGGTTCCGTACGTGCCCAATAAAAATTGGCGGTCGTCGTCCAGCAAGAAGACGCCACACCGCTCCACATTCAGTTTCTCGCGCGCTAGCTCCACCACACGCCGGTAAAACAAGTCAAGATCGTCGATCTGCAGAATCTCGTCGGCCGCTTCCACGACGGCTTGCAGGCCGCGCGCAATCGCCCGTTCTCGCTCGGCAGCACGCTGTCGCTCGGTGATGTTGACACTGGCCCCGACCAGCCCGATGATCCGGCCTTCCTTGTCGCGCAGCGGCATTTTGTTGGTCAAATACCAGCGGGGGTTGCCGCTGGCGTCCCGGACTTTTTCCACACGGCCTAACATAGGCTCGCCCGTGTGCATGGCGGCTTGCTCGTCGGCGTAATACCGTTCAGCATCGGCATAGTCGAAGAAGTCGAAATCGGTCTTGCCCACCACCTGTTCCAGCCTCGTCAGGCCCATCGTGCGCAGGTGTTCGGCATTCGTCGTCATGAAGCGGCTGTGCGTGTCCTTGACAAAGATATGCGTGTCCGAAAGATTGTCGATCAACGTGCGCAGCAGGTTGCGCTCCTGCGCCAGTTCTTCCTCATTCTGGCGGCGGGCCGCTTCGGCGCGCAGTCGATCGATGGCGGTGCCCAGCTGTCCGGCCGCCGTGCTCAGCAGTTGTTCGTCGGCTTCGGAAAAGGCCGCCCGCTGCCGGCTCTCTGCATTGATGACGCCCAGAATATGATCGCCGACTTTGAGGGGCACGCACAATTCCGACAACACATCCGGGTTGTACGGATAATAGTCGGGGGCCTGCCGCACATCGTCGATGCGCCGGGCCTGTCCGCTGAGCGCCACTGCGCCCGTGATTCCCTGGCCAAGCGGAATGAGCTCGGCCGAAAGAGACACATGGGCTCCTTGAAAATAGGTATCAACCCGCAAGGCATTCAGCGCTTCATCTTTCAACAAGACGCCTAAATAATCGATATGGAGAGCGCTGCCCAACACTTCCATCACACGTGCAATCAGATCCTTCTCCTCAACTGCCTGGCTGGCCGCCAAGGCGACTTCGTGCAGGACATTCAATTCGCTGACCCGCCGCCAGGCCGCTTCAAACAGACGGGCATTTTCAAGAGCGACGGCGGCCTGCACGGCAAACAATTGCAGCACCGTGGCATCGTCCCGATCGAATTGAGCCGGGCGATCATCCAGCACGTTCAACACGCCCAACACGTGCGAGCGCCACTGCACGGGCACACCCACGACCGAACGATAATTCACCGACCCCAGCGCCTGAATGCGCCCCGGCCATTGCGCATAATCTTCGATGATCAGTGGCTCGCCGGTTTCCGCCACGCGGCCCGAGACGCCTTCACCCAGGCGAATATCCGCCGGATACGGGGTGGCTCTGAAAAGCGCGGCCTCGTGCAAAGAGGCGCCGTCGGGCTGCATCAGCAGCAGTTCACCCATGGGCGCGCCCAGCAGCTGCGCGGCCCGTTTCACAATGGTTTGCAACAAAGTCGAGAGATCCAACTGCGCGCTCAAATCCAGGCCGATGTCACGCAGCGCCAGCATGAGCGCCGCATTGCGTTTTTCTGTTTCAAAGAGCTGGGCATTATTGATGGCGATCGCGACCTGGTCGGCCATGGTCTGCAGCACGGCGGCATCGTCGGTCGTGAAGTCGCGGGGGCGATCGGACTGGATGGTGATCGCGCCAATGGCCCGCCCCCAATTGATGAGGGGCAGCGCCATTTCCGATCGGGTCTCCCGCAGAAAGGGGTTGTTGAAGTGTACGGGGTCTTCGCCCACATCCAAAGCCAGGCGCGCCTGGCCGTGCCGCATACACCAGCCGATCATCGATTGATCGTCAAGCGGCAGTCGATAGCCGGCCTGCAACATCTGTCGTCCGGGTTCACCGGTCGCAGCGCGCAGGACTGCGTGCCGCCCGCTCTCATCCTTCAAGAACAGCCCGGCATAATAAAGATTGAAGCCGGTTTGCAGCAGATCGACGATGCGCGGCAGCAGTTCGGAGAGATCAAGAATAGAAGCGACCGCCCGTGACACTTCAGCCCCGGTCTGCAGATGGCGTGCCCGCCGGGCCAGCATCTGTTCGATCAATTTGCGATCGGTCACATCACGCTGCATCCACCAAATCGCCACCAACCGATCGTCCCGGGTGACGCCCACTGCGTTGTTCAGAAAGTAGATCTGCTCACCCTGGCGGTTGATCTCGATGGTCTCACGGTTGCGGCCGCGATAACCGGACTTGACCAGCGCCAGCATCGCCCGCGCATTCTCATCGGTGATCGTGCCGCCATAGAGCTCGCTGAGGCGTTTGCCCAGGATCGCCTGCCGCGACTCATGCCCGTACAGTTTGGCCAGAGTCTCGTTACATTCAACGATATGGCCGGTGTGATGGATCAAGCGTACTTGTTCAAGCGGTGGCAGGTGGGTGGAGATGGGCTGTTCGAATTCCAGCAACCAGATGCCTTCCACGCTCTGCTCGATAAAGTTACGATAGCGCTCCTCGCTGGTGTGCAACGCCGAGCGTTCCTGCTCCAACTCCAATGTACGCTGCTGTAAGGCCACTTGGCTGACACGCGCCGCACGCAAGGCGCGCCGCAAGCTGCGATCGGTCAACCCCAACAATCCCGCCGCCAGGCAAAAGACCAACGACTGCCCCAGCCACACATCGAAGGGTGTCAAGAATGCCACGGTCGGGATCTGGCCGGACAGCCCGGCCTGCATCAACAACCAACCCACGCCCACACTCAAAACGGCCACGCCCAACGCCGCTCGCCCGCCGAGCAGGATGTTCGCAATGATCACCGCCAAAATCAGCGTGCTATAGCTGGAACTACCCACTCCGCCGAACCCATAAGCGAACAACGTCAAACCGATGAAGGCGACACCGCAAAACAGGAAACTGACCAGCCGCACCGCACCCCGCCTCAACAATAACCACAGCACAATCTGCGTCAGCGCAAACAGACCGACCAGACTCAACCCAGTATGATCGGGCGCCACCAGTAGCTGAATGAAGATGTAGCCGATCAAGATCACGAAGTCGACCAACAGTATCGTGTTGAGCAACGCAGCGCTGCGTGTTTGATTTTCATCGGGGAAAACGGGTGGAGCGCCGAAGCGCCTGAGGCGAGCCAACATACCGTCTCCTTGGACAACCGCGATCAGTCACATGGCGGCAAACAGACTCCCTGTTAGGATACACTGAACTGCTTAAAAAACAAAGTCGGCTGTGGTATCATCAGGTTAGCGCAAACACAGCCACTTTGTCCAGGACAGACCACTTTGAGATTCGATTGCAATGCTTAGCCAACAAACGATTACCCTGGAAGGACGCCGGGCCAAATACTGGTTCGGCGGGAGCGGTAAACCGCTGGTCCTGATTCATGGCGGGCTGGGGGATGTCCAGCAACACTGGGCGCCAACGTTCGAGGTGTTATCGCAGCATTTTCAAATCCTGGCGCCTGAGCTACCCGGCTTCGGCGTCAGCGCCCCGTTGCCCATGCCCAGCTATCAGAACTATTTGAACTGGCTGCAACTGCTGTTGGATATGCTCAACATCGGCGGGCCGCTCTTGCTGATGGGGCATTCCTTCGGTGCCGTGTTAGGCCGCTTCTTTGCCGCCGAGAATACCGGTTACGTCTCGCGGCTGGTGTTGATCGACGGTGGAGCTGTCATCGATGCGCCGGGCTGCGCCCGGCCGCTGATCCGCCTGCCGGGCATTAGCAGTGCGATCTTTAACGTGATCCGTGCGCGGGCTGCTTCAGCCGACGGCTTGAAGCGCGCCATTGCCGACGAGAAGCTGCTCACGCCAGAGTTCGTGGCCAAGGCCCAGGCTGCCTCGATCGGATATATGGCGGCCCTCCGGCAGATCGCCTTGACAACGCCGCCTTCACTCCGCACACCCACCTGCCCCACCCTGGTGATCTGGGGCGAGCACGATCGGCAGCGCTCGGTGGAGTACGGGAAACAGGTCGCCGCCGAGATCAACGGCGCGAAGTTCATCCTCATTCCCCGAGCGGCGCATATGCCCCAAATCGAACAACCAGAGGCCTTTCACCACGTGGTGCAGCCATTTTTGCAGAGCGCCGCTGGCTAAGCAAGTGCGCACGAATCGCAGCTCCCAACACCATCTGATCACACCCTAAGTCTTTTCACGAATTCATTCGTGGTAAAATGTCGTGCCAACCATCAGGAAAAAGGAGAAGCATGAGACGTTCAATCATTTTGTTCCTGGCACTACTGAGCTTGCTGTTAGCGGCGTGCGCGCCGGCGGGTGCACCGGCGGCTCCTTCCACAGCGACGCCCACACCGCTATCGACTGACACCTATCCGGCGCAGGCCGATGCGACTCCGCCAGCCAGTGAGCCGGCAGCGAATACCCCCGGACCGACCGCCCCTCTCGCAACACCCGACCTTGAGAAGGTCGTGAATCCGCAACCCGATGATCATAAGCTGGGGCCGGATGGCGCGCCAGTGACCATCATCGAGTGGAGTGATTTCCAATGCCCTTATTGCGCCAAGGCGACGCCACTGCTTGACCGCCTGGCAGAAGACTACCCCACTGAAGTACAAATCGTCTATCGGCATTTCCCGTTACCCTCACACCCTTTGGCCTTTGTAGCGTCCGAAGCAACTGAAGCCGCCGATGCACAAGGCAAGTTCTGGGAAATGACAAACCTGCTCTATGAAAAACAAGCGGATTGGACCGGTCAAGTTGAGGCGGAATTTCGCAAGACGCTCAGTGGCTACGCCGAGCAAATTGGCCTGGATGTAAAGAGGTTTGACGAGGAATTGGACGGCGGAAAGTACAAAGCAAAAGTGCAAACCGCGCAGGATCTGGCCATGCAGCTACAACTTCCGGGCACGCCTTTTTTGCTACTCAACGGCAGCCAATTCCCGCAGGGCGTCAATTACATGGCCTATTCCGATCTGGAAGGCTTGGTCAAGTACCTCGTGGAATTACCCAAGATGCAGTTCAAAGAAGCGCCCGCCATGCAGCTCGATAAGAGCAAGGAATATCAGGCCACCATTCA
>JAUQXC010000832.1 GCA_030834825.1 Thermoflexales bacterium | reverse complement strand
CGTAGTCCGCCAGCCACTTTGTCGCTCACTCAGTTTCACCTTACTGGAGTCAATTATGCTAAAAGCTTATGAAGTGATGACGCACCCGTTAGCCACGTGTGCACCGGAGGCCAGTGTCACCGACGTGGCAGCGACCATGCGCGATCGTGACATTGGCGATGTGCTGATCGTGGAAGACGGCAAGTTGCGCGGGATTGTGACTGACCGGGACCTTACCCTGCAGGCCCTGACCGGCCAGGATGACCCCACGCAGACTCCCATCCGCAAGTATATGAGCACCAAAGTCATTACGGGCGAGCCTGCATGGGACCTCAAGCAGGTAACCAGCGTAATGGCGAAGCATCAAATTCGCCGCTTGCCGATCGTTCAGGCTGGAAAACTGGTGGGCATTATCTCGCTCGGCGACGTAGCCCGTTATGAAGATCAAAAGCAGGTTGTGGCGGAGTCGTTGCAGGCCATCTCGGAGCCGGCGGGGGTCTCATCCTTAGCGCGCCTGGGACGCGGCGGGGTTTTGACCACGGCGGCCGCCTTAGTGATGGCGGCGGTTGCCACAACCGTAATGGCCTGGCTCACCTGGAATCATTCCGGCCAGGCGTTCCGCAAGCAGCTGGTGAAGAGCGAACTCTATCATACGGCGCAGCACGCGCTAAGCACAGCACGCGACAAAGTGGATGAAGCGGCATCCAGTAAGTCGGTGCGCGACCTGCGCCATGAGGTGGGTTCCAAACTCACTGACCTGGCCGCCCAGCTGCCGACCCTGGAATACAAACCGGCCCGGGACAAGCGCGGGTTGTTCGCTTAAGCCACCTGAGGCGTCGGGGATTTTGCCAGCGGTGAGCATACCCTGCTGACCGGCTAGTACAACTGATCACCAGGAATAACGATTTCGAACATGCGCTGCATGTTCGAGCAAAGCAGTACCACCCTTAAGGAGAAACTCACGTGGACGCGACCAAAGACATTCTACAAGGCAAGTGGCATGAGCTCAAAGGCCAGGCGCGGCAGACGTTTGCCAAGCTCACCGACGACGACATCGAGCAGATGAGCGGCAAGATGGAAGAACTCTCCGGTGTCTTGCAGCAGAAGTATGGATACAATAAAGCCAAAGCCGACGAGGAAATCAACAACTGGCTGAAAGAGGCCGACAAAAAGTTACACGCCAAAGTCTAAACCGTCGTGCGAAATTGAATAGCCTGTTGTAACGAATGGCTCTGCGCGGTGCAGGGCCATTATGCATTAACGCTTTCAAGTTGCCGTCCTAGCTCATTGGCTGCGCGGGTGTAGTCCAAACACTGACAGCCGATCTCGTCATTGGCTGACACGCAGATCAGCCTCACGCTGATAGTCAGCGGCGATCAAAGCCGCTATAGTAGACACAGCAATATGAATGTTTTTCAACCTACAGTCAAACCGTGAAGGAGAAAATCAAATGGGACTGCTATCGTGGATTGTGGTGGGGGCAATTGCCGGTTGGTTGAGTGGACAAGTGATGAAAGGCCGCGGCTTCGGTCTGCTGGGTGACATCGTGGTAGGCGTCGCCGGCGGGTTGATCGGCGGCTGGTTGGCGAGCGAGCTGTTTAAGGTGCCGAATGCCGTGAACGGCATCAACCTGACCAGCATCCTGGTGGCGTTTCTGGGTGCGGTCGTGCTCATCGTCGTCGTCCGGATGTTGCAAGGCCGTAGCGGCCGGAGTTGGTTGCATCGCTAAATCGACCCAGGCCATTCCGTGGACGGCGCACTAGACGCTAGCGAGGCAGTACAAAGCGTAGCAATTACCTGAGGAGGTAAACGACATGACCATCACAAAGAATATAGGCATGCTCTTGCTGGCCCTCTGGCTGATCCTATGGGGCATCACAGCACTGGCCAGCATTGCGATCCCAGGCATTATCATGGGGTTACTTGCGCTGATAGCCGGCATCTTTATCCTGGTGGGGCGGTAAGCGGTTCGGTTTCACCCCCGACCGTTTTAATGAGCGACGGGAACCGGTCAGGCTCACTGCCGCCGCTCGCCTGGTCAGACAGCAATCTCGGGGAGAAACTTACATGGACGCGAACCAAGACATCTTACAAGGAAAATGGCCTGAGCTCAAAGGCCAAGTGAAACAACAGTGGAGCAAACTCACTGACGACGACCTGCGGCGACTCAGCGGCAAAGTGGACGAACTCGCCGGTGTTTTGCAGCATCGCTATGGCTACGGCAAGGCTCAGGCAGAAATCGAAATTAATAATTGGGTAAGCGGTCACGACACAGCGCCCATCAAAGTTTGAGAGGAGAACCGTGTCAACCAATCAACCGGTTAATGAAGTCGCCGTCGATCGACGCGCCGAAACGGTCACCCCGCTCCAGCCGGGTGACGCGGCCACAGAGGCTGCGCTCCGCGATGCCGTGCCGGAAGAACGACAGTGGGTGTTGGAGCTGACGCACAGCTTCATTAAAAACTGGATATACGACAACTAAGTGTTCAACAAAGTTGAAGATGGCAGCAGCGGAAAGACACAAGGAGAACCATGTCAACCAATCAACCGATTAATGAAGTCGCCGTCGATCGACGCGCGGAAACGGTCATCACGCAACAACCGGGCTATGCGGCAACCGAACAAGTGACGCGCGATGTGGCCGCGGAACGACGGCAGGGACTGTTTCAGGGCACACGCATCGTCTATACCATTTTGGGTATCCTGGAAATTCTGCTGGGGATCCGCTTCGTGTTGCACTTGATTGCAGCCAATGCGGAGAGCGGCTTTGCCACGTTCATCTATGGCATTACGGGCGTGTTCGTCGCGCCATTCACCGGCTTAATCGGGACGCCCGCTTCCGGCGGGATGATGTTCGAAGTGACCACCCTCATTGCGATGGCCGTTTATGCGCTGCTCTTCTGGGTAATCGTGCGCGTGATTCAGATCGTAGCCGATCGACCCAGCGCCCGCACGGTTACGCGCTCGACGCGGGAGCAGACACCCGGCGGTCCGGGCAATGAGCGGACGACTACGACTATTTCCAGCTAACAATGAATAATGATCAGGGGTTGAGCGCTGAGTGCTCAACCCCTCGGCCACTTGCAAGACTGATCAAATGAAAGCAACTGAGTTGCCAAATCCTGGCAGGTGTTGGAGTGCGCCCAACTATGCTTTAACCCATCTCAAGAAGCAGGTGCAAGATGAAAGCAAACACTAAATACAGTAAGTTGGGTCGCCTCACCCAGTCGCTTGAAGTTATTTGTCTCGCTCTCGCGGTGATGTTCAGTGGGACGGGGGGCGTCGCTCTGGCATCCGTTTTAGCCGCTCCGGCCCGTGGGTTGGGTTCAGCCGCGAACTTCCAGGTGCTCGGTGGCTCGACCGTGACGAACACCGGGGCATCCGTCGTCGCTGGAGAGCTGGGCACTTCACCCGGTACGACCATCACGGGCTTCCCACCGGGCCTCATCACCGAAGGCGGAAAAACGCACATGGGGGATGCCCTGGCGCTTCAGGCTCAGAATGATGTCACACTGGCCTACAATTCTTCAGCCGGCCAGGCCTGCAATACTCATTTGGCAGGTCAGGAGTTGGGTGGCAAAACGCTAACGCCTGACGTCTATTGCCTTTCGTCGTTGGCTCAGCTGACGGGACAACTCGTGCTCGACGCTCAAGGCAACACCGCGGCGATCTGGATTATCCAGATACCGGGTGGCCTTAGTACCGCGCCCAACTCGTCGGTCAGCGTGATCAATGGTGGAGGTGTCTGCAACGTATTTTGGATCGTAGGCGAATCCGCGACCATCGGCGCAGGCAGTTCGTTCGCGGGCAATATTCTCGCGCTCACGAGCATCACCATGGCCACGGGCGCCAACCTGTCTGGTCGTGCCCTGGCGCGAAATGGGGCGGTGACGCTGGATACCAACACCATTTCCAAAGCGCCTTGCGCTCAGGCTCCCGCCCCCACTCCTGTTCCGGCCCCGGCGCACGTCAGTGTAGAGTATCAATGTACCACGGATGGCCGCGTCGTCGTCAGCGTGGGATTGACCGCCGGCGTGATCGTGGCAGGCCTCGGCGAGGACATTACATCGGCCGCGGGCACGGGCAACAACCAGATTGTTCGTTATCTTTCACCCGGTTATTACGAGTGGCGGGCCACGCCACCCGCAGGCTCCGTGCTGGATGTGGACCACGGAGTAGTGGATAAGGCCACCTGTAGTGCGCCTGCCGTCCCAACTCTCACGTTGGTTCCCAGCGCACCGATCGTACCAGTCGTCATCCCGGTCACGGGGGCTGATCTGGGGGACTCACAAGTGCTGATTGATCCCCAAACGATGGGCCTCAGCTTGGGCTTTCTGAGCTTGGGCTTCTTCAGCTTGGGCCTGGGGCTGATTGTGTTGACATTGAGGCGCAAATGAGAAGGGTTCGCAGTGAGGCATCGATGCTTCTGAGGAGTGACCAACGGGCACGCTGAGCGCATTGGGGTTTCAGTTCGTTCAAGCACGACGAGCGCCACCGATCGGATTCGCGCCGCGCTGGCCGGGCCTAAACAATATCGTTAAGGATATCCGTCTTATGCAGCAGAGTCGCCTGAACCAAGTGGAAACGGCCGACAATGCCGAAGATGATCCAGCCCTAAGCAACGTTATCGAGCGGAACATTCGCACGATTATCCACCTGCGCCTGAAGGCGACTCATGAGCGCGGCTTGCAAGATCGGATCGCCGACGGCATCACCTCTTTTTCGGGGCGCATGGTCTTTGTGTACGTGCATATCTTGTGGTTCGCTGGTTGGATCTTGTTGAACACCGGCAGTTTAGGGGTGCGGCCTTTCGATCCATTTCCCTACGGACTCCTGACGATGATTGTGTCCCTGGAAGCGATTTTCCTGTCCACCTTTGTGCTGATCAGCCAAAACCGGTTTAGTCAGGAGGCCGAGCATCGCGCCGACTTAGCGATGCACATCGGTTTACTGACCGAACATGAGTTGACCCGGGCGCTGCAAATGCTCGATGCCATTCAAGACAAATTGGGGATCGAAAACGATGAGGATAGCGAACTGGCCGACCTTGAAATGGAGACCAGACCCGAAGATGTGCTGGCTGAAATCCATCGCCTGCAACAGCGGTCAAAGTAAGTGTAGCCCAACACCTTCCGTTGAATGACATTCAACACTACTTTATGGAGAAAAGACATGACTACCAAGCGAAAGTTCGCGATCGCAGAGGCCCGTGAGATTGGCGCCCTACTCGGCGTCGATTCAGGCGGTTTTGACTTCGACGAGTTCCGGCGGGGACTGGAGGTCGAGCTGGAGCATGGCTTAAGGGATCCAGAAACCAACGTCACCAATGACGACGTGCTGCTCACCGGCAAAATTGCCTGGGCCCACCTCAAAGAATTCCCGGACTATTACACGCGCCTGGACAAGCTGGAAGCCGAGGCGGATGAGTTCTGGACAGCGCAGCGATCACAGCAAGCGCGGTCCTAACACCGCGGATTGAATGAGATCGGAAAATCAGGGAGGAACGACTTGCAACCAAAGCGTAAGTTTTCAGTCGAAGAACCCCGTGCGATAGGCGGCCAACTCGACGTCAAGCAAAGTGTGGTTGACTTTGCGGAGTTCCGGCGCGAGTTACAGCTAGAACTGGAGCACGGCGTAAAAATTCCAGAGGCCAGCGACGAAGCGCTGCTCCCAGGCAAGATTGCCTGGGCAAACCTCAAGGAATTCCCAGACGCTAACACACGCTGGACTGACGCGAAGCCAAAGCGGGTAAGTTCCAGACAACGCAAAGGGTGAGGCCCGTCATGACCTGGGCGCAGCGCCTGGGCGGCGACCCAACGCTAGACCACACGTACTTTCAATTTGAAGCATCAGGAGAACACACATGAAGGGCAATGACAAGGTAATTGCGGTGTTGAATCAGCTGTTGGCGGATGAACTGACCGCCATCAGCCAGTATATGGTGCACTCGGAAATGTGCGACAACTGGGGTTACGAAAAGTTACACAAGGCCATCGAGCACCAAGCCATGGACGAGATGCACCATGCCGAGTGGCTCATTCAGCGCATCATCTTCTTCCAAGGTACGCCGATCGTCTCCAATCTCAACCCGCTGAAAATCGGCAAGAGCGTGCTGGAGATAGTAACCGTCGATCAGGCCGACGAACTCGATGCGATTCACGCCTACAACGCTGCGATTCGTCTCGCGCAGGAAGCGGATGATCAAGCCACCGCCGATTTGCTGCGCAAGATCCTGCTGATGGAAGAGGGACATGTCGATTGGGCCGAGCAGCAGAGCGATCAGATCGAACAGATGGGGCTCGCCAATTATCTCTCCAACCAGACCACGGGCGCGGCCGGCTAGATCGATCGCAAAGGCCACGGAGAAAGAGCAGGATTTCGTAGCACTCGCACGTTCAGTTGAAGGATTAAGGAGGTGACAACGATGGTAGACAAGACCAGCCACACCCAACACCGATCGTTTGCGCTGTCAACAGGGCCGCCCCTTCGACTAAAGTGATCCTGATCGCCAGTCTACGGAGGGTTTCCGGCCGCAGGCGTTGGTCAGAATGAACAGTTGAAGCTGCATTCAGCAGTTTGCCAATTCACTAATCTGGAGGAAAGCATGTCTAACCACACACCGCAAGTCAAGGATGCTCAGGACATAACCGACGACATCAAGGACGCCGCTCACGACGTGAAGAACAAGGCCGAGGACGCCGCTCACGACGTGAAGAACGCGGCCAAGGATGCCGCTCACGAGGCGAA
>JAUQXC010000831.1 GCA_030834825.1 Thermoflexales bacterium | reverse complement strand
CGCCATGTCGGGTGGTTGATTGGCCAACGACCAACCCGAGGCAGCGGGGAGTGGAAATATTTCTGGAGCAACTTTCCACTCAACACCTCGCTGGAAAAAATGGTGGAGTACACCCACCGTCGCTACTGGGTCGAACAATTTCGTGAAGAAGCCAAGAGTCTGTTGGGTTGGGATCAATATCAAGGCCGCTTGTGGCACGGCTTCCATCGCCACGCCGCCTTGATCCTGTTGACTTACAGTTTTCTGGTCTGGCTGGAACTGCGTGAACGCGAGCAGAGGCAGCGCCGGGGCGTCCGCGTGGCGTCTTTTCCCCCTCGGCGTGATCGCCGCCGCCAGCCGCTGGCGACGATCCATCGCCAGGTGGTGAAGCGCTTGTTAACTGCTGCCTTACACGAGTTCATTCGCCTGCATCAACTCTTGATCTGACAAAGTAGTATTACTGACCTTTGCATGATTTGCTAAACTTTTTTGATTGCGGTAGCTATGGGGATATGAACGCTACGTCATTTCCCCACGATTGGAAAGAAGCTCGGCGATTTCGCGCACTTGAACTCAAACACGCAGGCTGGACCCAGCAAGAGATCGCCGACGCATTGGGTGTGACGAAAGGTGCAGTCAGCCAATGGATGACCGCCGTGGCTGACGATGGGCTGGAAGCGTTGTATGCGCGGCCCCATACCGGTGGACCAGTCAAGTGGCCGTTTGCCGAGCGACAACTTCTACCGGAACTGTTGTCGCATGGCGCAGAAGCGTACGGCTTTCGCGGTGAAGTGTGGACCTGTGTGCGAGTGGCGGAAGTCATCAAGTGGGAATTTGGGGTGACAGACCATCCGGCCCACGTGTCGCGCATTCTCAAGGACTTGAAGTGGACGCCTCAGAAACCCATCGAGCGGGCGCGCCAAAGGAATGAAACGCTGATCGAGCAGTGGCGTACGGAAGTCTGGCCCGAGTTGAAAAAAAGGCTCGCTTGGAACGGCGCACACCGGTTTTTATCGATGAATCGGGCTTCTATCTGTTGCCCGCTTTGGTGAGAACGTATGCGCCAAGCGGCCAGACGCCCATTCTGAAAGTGCGTTTGAGCTATGATCATTTGTCGGTGATGAGTGGCATCACCCTGGCGGGCCAATTGGCAACGTTGGTTCGCACTAAGGCGCTGACGGGAAGAACTCAATGTGAAGCGCGCTTGAAGAACTCGTCGAGCTCGGCACGTGTTGGTAGGGAGGGCTGCGCACCGAGCCGGGCGGCTGCCAATGCCCCTGCGACACTGGCCTCCCGCAGAGCGGCATCAAGATCGCCGCGCGAGGCGTAGGCGGTTGCTAACGCTCCCACAAATGCATCGCCAGCCGCTGTGGCGTCGCTTCGCTCCGCGCCCAGTGGCCTGCCCCCGGGAAGGCGGGGTGATCACCATCCATCGGATTGCGCGATCGGCATCCGCCGGAATGAGTGATCGGTTTCACCGGAATGCGCACACAACGCCTTTGTGACCAATCACCCCCTGTCCGACGACACCGTGGCCGCGATCGTGGCGGCCGGCCGCACCCGCTGAAAAGTGGAAAACGAGGACAACAATACCCTCACGCACCGGCCCACCCCAGCCCAGCGGGCTGGGGACATAGGCAAACCAAAGGCTATCACTTCGAACACAATTACGGCCATGGGCAGTAGCATCTGGCGACCTTTCTCTTGGCACTGATCTTACTCGCCTTCCTATGCCATACCCTTCTCGACCTGCTGAATACACAATACCAGTTACTCCGGCAAGCATTAGCCGCGCGCTGCACGTTCTTCGATGATCTGCGCGCGCTCACCCGCTATTGGGTATTTGACACTTGAAACCAGTTGTTTGACTTTATGATCCACGGCTTGGAACTGGCACCACCGCCCGCCTAGACCGTTCCAGGCCGAACTCCATCCTGGTTGATATCCTGATCCGCACTTTTCGACTAGTGCGCGACCAAGTGCCTGATCCCCGCACAGGTTGCCAGGCGACGTTGTCCCAGCCAAAAAGCAGTCTTTCAAGCGCTGCTCGCCCGTCCTCGCCCAGCCGCAGGTGCTCCCATACCATCATGATCCGAATGTTGCCTTCAATTTATGAGCCGCAGCTGGGCGCAAATCCCGCTTCCCATTCGAGACTAATGTCACGAGTCACGCCAAATTGAGAATTGCTGATTTCGCCAAAACGAAGATATTGTAGAGATGATCTTTGAACATGTTTTGGCATGCCTTTTGTCACTATCACCTCGAAATTTGAGTGATATAATTTTCATATTAAGAATTAATTTTCACTTTCCGCATTATATTGAAATATAATACCGAAAATGACGCCAGAATTGTTGCCACACAACCCCAAATGGCCCGCCAGTGGGCCGCGTATCGAGGTCGAACTATGAATTATACGCCTATGCTCCAGGTGGCTATGGATTACGTCTCGCTGCCTAAGGCGCTGGCTATGGCGGTCCTAGTTGCTCCTGAAGTCGACATTATCGAAATCGGCACGCCACTGTGCAAAGCGGCCGGGATTGAGGCCGTCCGGGCAATGAAAGAGATATGCCCAGACAAGCTCATCCTGGCCGATCTCAAGACGCCGGATGTTGGCGCACTAGAGGCGACCTTGGCCTTTGACGCGGGCGCCGACATGATGACGGTGATTGGTGGCGCAGCGTTATCCACAGTGGAGCAGGCGCTCGCGGTTGCCCGCAAGCGGGGT
The DNA here is from genome assembly GCA_030834825.1 of Thermoflexales bacterium. Classification (GTDB taxonomy): domain Bacteria; phylum Chloroflexota; class Anaerolineae; order Fen-1058; family Fen-1058; genus Fen-1058. The sequence goes on along the minus strand of JAUQXC010000831.1, from coordinate 4,610 downwards.
AAGGAAATGTTGATGGAACTCACGGGTGTCCGTGACATCCTGCCCAGAGCCACCGAATGGCGCCGGATCGGCGTTGACCGCATTGTTTATCATCGCGAATGGGATGCCCAGTCAGCCGGCCGGGAATGGACGGAAGCCGACAAGACAATCATCCGTCAGTTGATCGATATGGGCTATAAGGTCACTGTGACCGGCGGGATGACGATCGATCTTCTTCCCTTCTTCGCCGACTTGCCGGTGTCCGTCCTGATCTGCGGGCGTGGCATTCGCGAGGCGTCGGATCCTCGAGCTGCCGCCCGCCAGATGCGTCTGGCCCTCGCCAATTTGTGGTCAAGTCCCTCTGCCGGTCTCCTCTCGCCTCGCCCCACCTCAGCCGTTTCTTCTCTGGCCGAACTAGCTGCCAAGGCTATTCGGTGGGGCGTAAGTGAGATGGGTCTGTCTTTGGTGGTCGATGGTCGCGAGTGCCCAGGCTGTGATTCTCACCGCCGACTGTGTTTGGGCACTCAAACAGACATCCAATGCCCCAATAACTTGCGGTCCGATGAGGTTGTACGAAGTCTAGCGCAGAGTGTGAGTGCGAACGGGGCATTCGGCCGGGTTTCCGATAGCGCATTTTTCCTCGACCCGGCGCAGTTGGGCGAACTTTCGCGCAACCGGGTGATTGACCTGCTGAACGCCACCGGGAATGCCCTAAGGCAATTAGGGTGCTCGGTCGATACCAACGCGGGCATTAAGGCCGCGAATCAAGTGCTCGGAATCTCCTAGGAGGTAAAGGACAACCAATGGCTACGACACATCTGCAGTTGACGGCTTTGGGAATGGTTGAAACAAGAGGACTGGTAGCCTCGATCGAGGCGGCTGATGCGATGCTGAAGACGGCGCATGTGACGCTGACAGGGCAGGAAGAGATCGGGGGCGGGTACACTACTGTCTTTGTGCGCGGAGAGGTCGGGGCGGTACGGTCGGCGGTGGATGCGGGCGCCGCGGCTGCGAAACGGGCAGGGGAATTGGTGGCGGTGCATGTGATCGCCCGGCCGCAGGCAGCACTGGAGCCGTTATTGCCGCAGGGTGTGCAGACTAACCGACCGGCAGTAGACTGAGTAGGAGAAGATTGCCATGCAACTACGAACATACTTACTCATTGACCAGATGCAGCCGCAGTACGGAGCGCTGACGGGCAAAACGATGCAGGGTGAAATCCCGGTAGAAGGGATGGCAGAAGTCTACATCGAGACAGCGCCAGCCTCGGACATCTACAAAGTGATGGATATTGCCCTGAAGACCATGGATGTGCGGGCAGGAGCGCTGGCCGTGGAACGTGAATATGGGTCGCTGGAAATCCATTCACACCACCAAGAAGCCGTGCAAGTGGCCGGGCGACAAGCGTTGGAAGCGTTAGGGTTGGCAGAGAACGATCGGATGAAGCCGGAGATTCTGTCTTCGTTGCTTATCTCGAATGTAGATGCGTTTCAAGCGCAGCTGATCAACAGGACATCATTCGGAGGACTTCTACTGGCGCGCCAAACACTGTGCGTATTGGAAGTGCTCCCGGCGGCGTACATCGTGCTGGCGGCGAATGAGGCGGAGAAAGCGGCGAACATCACGCTGGTCAATTACACTCCGCGCGGGCGCTCAGGTCGATTATATTTTTCCGGGACGGATGCGGAAGTGCGGCAGGCGCGGGACGCGGCGATTAAAGCGATTGAGGCACTCCCTGGGCGCTCAAAGTGAGAGGCATGAAGCATGCGAACCTTCTATACAGGAAATGACATTGAGGATCTAGTCGCCAGCGGTGTGCGGCAATTGGAAGTGGGAACAGGTGTGGCTTTGACGGATACCGCTCGAGAGCGGGCAGAGGAGCTGGGCGTCGTTTTAGTAGTACCAGGTGCCGCGCCAGCCAAAAAAGCCGTAGCACCAACCACATCCGAGAAGAGTGGGGGTTTGCCATCCCGTCCGAAAGGCTGTCAGCATGCGCCTCTGGCGGCGAATATCAGCCGTAGCGGAACCGCCGGTGGCAGTGCTACCAGTAGCAGCGCCGCCAGTGGCGGTGGACCAGTGGTTGATCAACTCGTAGAAGTGGTAAGCGCGCTGAAGAAGCGAGGAGGCTAGGATGCGCATTGCGAAAGTGGTCGGCGTGGCGGTTGCTACCGTCAAAGATCAGCGGCTAGAGGGCGGGAAGTGTATGTTGGTGGCAGCCGCTGATCCGGCGGGTCAGGTGCAAGGGCTGCCGTTTGTGGCGTTTGACATGGTGGGCGCAGGCGAAGGTGAGTTGGTCTTGATTGTGGAGGGCAGTTCGGCCCGAGTAGCGGTCGGGGATGCTAATCGGCCCGTGGACGCGGTTATCATCGCCATTTTGGACTCGCTGCGGCATGACGGCCAAATGATGTATCGCAAGAGTTAATTTAACCATTCTGGAGAATGAAACATGGCTCAAGACACAGCGGACGTAATTGGTACTGAAGCGCTGGGCATGATCGAAACACGCGGGTTGGTCGCAAGTATTGAAGCCGCCGACGCGATGGTGAAAGCCGCGAACGTGACCTTGCTGTCCAAGCGGGCAATTGGCGGCGGCTACGTGTCCGTGATGGTGCGGGGCGATGTAGGCGCGGTGAAGACCGCGCTGGCGGCGGGCCGCGAGGCCGCAGGGCGGATAGGCGACGTCGTATCCGTGCGCATGATTCCGGGGCCGCATGTGGGATTGGAAGCATTGCTGCCGCTGGCAGCTACAGCGTGAAAGGCGGCCGGGGATGAGCGAGCCGGCCAAGATGACGGTTGCGCGGCTGCAACGGAAGAAACGCAACCGCGAGAAGATCACGCTGTTAACGGCCTATGACTTCCCGATGGCGAAATTCATTCAGGTCGCCGGGATAGACGTGGTTCTGGTCAGCGATGCCGTAGGCACGGTGGGCCTGGGCCGAGCAGAGGCCGTATCGGTAAGCGTGGAGGAGATGATTTACCACACGCAAGCGGTGGTCAACGGCGCGGGAAACGCCATGGTGGTGACCACGTTGCCGTTTGGATCGTACGAGACGGTGGAGCAGGCGGTCGCTACCGGAGTGCGGTTGATGAAGGAAGGGCACGCCGATGGCATCCACTTAGAAGGGGCGGCCGCCGATGCGCCTAAAGTAAAGGCGTTGGTGCACGCCGGCGTGCCGGTGTTGGGTCACCTGGGGATTACTAAGCAGAAGATCGTTCGCACGGGGACGATTCAGACCCAGGGCCGGACGGCGGCGAGCGCGGCAGCGGTCGTGGCCGACGCTGTAGCGCTGGCAAATGCGGGCGCCTTCGCGTTGATCTTAGAGTGTATCCCCGATCGGTTGGGGGACATTATCACGCGGAGTCTGGAGATCCCTACGATCGGGATTGGGGCAGGACCGGGATGTGACGGTCAAGCGTTGGTGACACAGGACATGCTGGGGATGTTCAAAGAGATGTCACCGCGTTTTCTCAAAGTGTATCTGGATCTGACTGAGATGATTGTGGCGGCATTGACCAGGTTCCGGACGGAAGTGGAGCAGGGGCAATACCCAGGGCCTGAACATTGTTATGCCATTGAGGATGGAGAACTGGGCAAGCTGCTGGCTCAGTTGCGCAGCAAATGAAGCAAAACACAAAAGAATAAAGGAGGTCAGTTCATGGCTGAGTCTTTGAAGGGAAAGGTGGCCGTTATCACGGGTGTCGGCTCCGGATTCGCTAAGGCCACGGCCGAGCTGTTCGCACAGGTGGATCAGGTCGGCCTCGTCCTGATCGACATCAACGAGGCGGCTCTCAAGGCCACCGCGGACGTGTGCACCGCGGCCGGATCAAAGGTCGTGGCTTTTGTGGGCGATGTGACTAAGACAGAGACCTTCGAGCGTGCCCTCAAGGAAACACTTGACGCTTTCGGCAAGGTCGATTTCCTCATCAATTACGCAGGCGGTGCGCTCAAAGTGGCACCCATCGAAGAGATGGATGATGCCATTAATCGTCGCATCATTGACCTGAACCTCACCAGTACCATCATTAGCTGCCGCACGTTCACTCCCCAATTTAAGCAACAGGGCTACGGCAAGATCATCAACGTCTCCAGTGTATGCGATCGTCGCTCGTGGCCGGGGTGGGCGGTTTATTCCGCCGCCAAGGCCGCCGTCAATGCTTTCACCAAATGTCTCTACACCGAACTGCGGCCTCACGGCATTGCCGTCACACTCCTCGTGCCGGGCGGATCTAACACCGGGTTCCAGGCGGCGGCAGAAGGTGTCAACACATTCGAGTGGGACGAGTCTCTGGCCGTGCGCCCCGAACATTTCGCCGACATGGTGTACCAAACTTGCGCACTTACCAGAGGCGGCTGTGTCTCCGAGATGCTGGTGTTCGGGTTGGCGCAGGATATCAGCGGGTTCTGACTTGTGGGAAATCCTTTTGAAACAGCTAAGCCCCGCAGGCCGCGCAGATTACGGTCGCACGGCGCCTGGCTGTTTGACCTGACCCTCTTTCGGTCAAGGGAGATTGGAGGCCCGGACAAAAACTTCGGCCCGGGTTAGCAAGGAGGTTTCTTAGGACTGAAAGTGAAATTGAGCCAGACCAACCATCGTGTCGAGTCCGTCTCTAAATAGTTAATCCCTTGAGGA
>JAUQXC010000830.1 GCA_030834825.1 Thermoflexales bacterium | reverse complement strand
GAGGAGTGCGAGGTTCTGGCTGAGGTTACCGGCAATTTCCTCTACTCCGCCGAGTCGGAACTGGACTTACCCGCCGTGGGAGATTGGGCCGTGGTGCAGTACCACAATGCTGACACGTTTGCCATCATGCATGGCCTCTTTCCCCGCAAGTCGATCTTGCGCCGGAAAACACCCGGTAAGAAAATCGCGCACCAGGTGATTGCGGCCAACATTGACGTAGCCTTCATTGTCCAATCGTGTGAGAGCAATTTCAATTTGCGCCGCTTGGAACGCTACCTGGTGATGGTCAACGAAGGGCAGATTGAGCCAATGCTCCTGCTCACCAAGAGCGACCTAGTCAGCCCCGACCAGCTAGCGCAAGAGGTGGCGGCGGTCCGCCAGGCAAACATCCACTGCGGGATCATTGCCCTCAGCGCTGCCACCGGCGACGGCCTGGATCAACTCCGTCAGGTCTTGGCAGCCGGCAAGACGTATTGCTTATTGGGATCGTCCGGCGTGGGCAAAACGACGCTCGTCAACCAGCTGATCGGTCAAAATCGATTCGAGGTGAGCGCCGTCCGTGACTTTGACGGCAAGGGCCGACACACCACCACCCGTCGCCAATTGATCGTCCTCGATCAAGGCGCCATGTTGATCGATACCCCGGGCATGCGCGAACTCGGCAATATCGGCGCCGACAGCGGGCTAGCCGAGAGCTTCTCGGATATTGGGGAAATCGTCCGGGGCTGTCGTTTCGCCAATTGCACGCACACCACGGAAATCGGTTGCGCGCTTTTGGCCGCACTGGAGAATGGAGCAGTGAGCCAAGCGCGCTATCAAAGTTATCTTGGCTTGCTCAAGGAATCGGATTACTATCAAATGTCCTATGTCGAAAAGCGCGAGAGGGAACGAAAGTTCGGACGGTTCGTTAAGTCGGCCATGAAGCACCATCCCAAGAAGTGAGTTGCGGCAGGTTGAGCGTGGGTCGTCAAGCAGCACGTCACCGACGCACAGCGTCGGGTAGGACGGGAGCACCTTGCCCCAAGTTGAAATGTACGCATGAGCAGTTTTCTGCTTGACGGAGAAACTGAACCAGTGATAGGATGAGGCGGCAACATTGCACATTACGGTGTGCGGCCCAGAACATCAGGCAAACGCGACATGGATTACCGTGACACACTTGAGGAAATTGAATTGCGTGGCGGACTCACTACAGGCTTTGACGCTGCCCTGCGCTTCATGATTGAGACATGCCGCAAGATGCCGCTTCACAGTGATGTCAGGGAATGTCTTGACGTCGCCGTTCGATATTTGGAGCACGACGCGTCGTTTGAGGACCTCGAGACTGCGCGTGTCAGATGCTGGCAATTGATCAAGGGTCGTGACTCCGATCTCCGGGACCCAAACGTAGCATCAATTCGCAGTGTTATCTGCACCCTCTACCCGCATGACCCACGCAACGACTTGTTTATGACTTTGGATGTATTCGAAGATTTCGCAATCGCTGCCGGAATCAATCCCGCTGACCTCCTACTCGGTCTTCGGGCTGCCTTCGGGAACGCCGCCTAACCTGGCAGTGTGGCGGACGGCGCTTTGCGACGCTGCGCTGAATCGCACACAGCTTGAGCATTATTGAGTCCGCTGATTGACCACGCGTTGTCCCTGTGATCTTTATGATAGACACAATCTTTTTTGACCTGATGGGCGTGCTGCTCTTCCCCAAAGGAAACTTTGAGGCCGGTGAACTGGCGGATGAAATCGATCGGCAGATCGGGAAGGTTACGAACGATGTCCTTTTCAAAGAGGAAACCTTACACCGGTATCAGCTACGCGACGACGAATTCAGCCAGCTCCTGCAAACGATCGCCGACAAATACGAACCCTATATTCCCTTGTGGGAGTTGCTGCCCCGGCTGAAAAAGCACTACAAGCTGGGTATTATCAATAATGGCACTTATCTCACTTACCCTCTCTTTGAAGAGAGATATCACCTCAGTCAACGCTTCGACGTTTTTATCTCATCGGCGCTGGAAGGCATCTGCAAACCAGACCCAGCGATCTACCGGCTGGCCTGCCAAAAATTAGGCAGCCAACCCCTAAACTGCCTATTCATGGATGACAGTGCAGAAAACATCATGGGCGCTCAACAAGCCGGAGTGCAGACCATTCACTGGTCAAGTAAAGAGCAGGGGTTTCAAGAGTTTGAAAAATACATTCACCACGTAACTAAAGCTGCTAACACTGCGAGTCAGACCAATGAGCCAATCACCTCAGAAACCAGATGAACCTCCATCGTCACGACGTGAAACAATCGCGATCTATGCAATGCTCTTTGGTCCGGTAATCGGTTGCTTAATCTTGGGAGTGTTGCTCCGCCTGATCACCTGGTCGGCTATTTCAATTATCATTCAAGTCACGACGGTGATTGTGCTGGTTGGCGTGGTGTGTGGCATCTTCTTTGAATGGCTGATCGGGCGTCGGAAGAATTTCTGGTCTAACCTGGCTGGTGTACTACTGATAGTTGCAGTCGCTACCTTGGTGACTCTCCTACCTCATGAATGGACCATGGCCGTTTACTACGATAAAGAGGCCACGCGGATAAGTGGCTGGGCCAGCACTCTCGGAACAGTGATTTACTGGTTTTCCATCGGCGGCGCTGTTAGACTTGGCGGCTATGTGGGCCGTCGAGTTCGAGTCATACGGCAGCGCAAGCCCCAGTAAAACCCTCTCGATGTTTTGACGAAGTGGGAAAGTTAGCTGTCCAGGCTTGGCACACGGGCACTACAACAACGGATATGACCAACTAACCCAGCATTGCACACGACCGCCGATTGCAAGTTGTCCAAGGGTCCGACTGGCCTTTGACCTGCTCCCGAGCTTGCCTGACGCTATCATCACCAGAGCATGGACTCCGTTGCAGTCGGTGGGCGTCATCAGAGGCGTGGTGGGCGGTCCCGCAATTGGAGCATTCCCTCGTTTTCTCGTAGTTTAACTGTGGGAGAACGACACTAGCCTCAACATACTGTCGAACCAGCACTATTCTGGCCGGAGGCATTTCAATGAGCAGCGTTAAAATCCATCGCAACCTGGTCACCGTCAACGGCATTGACCTCTTCTACCTGGATACCCGAACCCCAGGCGATACGATAGTGTGCCTGCATGGCCGCTGGGGCCGCGGTGAAACCTGGGTCGATTTGATGC
>JAUQXC010000829.1 GCA_030834825.1 Thermoflexales bacterium | reverse complement strand
CAAGTCGAATTTCGCTGTTCCACTTTCCGTGGCCAGGGGCGCGACGCTCAGGTCCTGCTGCGCCGCTGGGGATAATGTGGGCGCATTCTGCCAGGCAAACATGACCTGGAACAGTGGCGCATAACTCAGGTCGCGCACCGGTTGCAACGCTTCCATCAACATCTCGAAGGGGACATCTTGATGGGCATACGCCTCCAGCGTCATCTCGCGCACCTGCTGCAAGACTTCACGGAAGGTGGGATTGCCTGACAGGTCCGTGCGCAGCACCAGGGTGTTGACGAAGAAACCGATCAGCCCTTCGATCTCGGCGCGCTGACGATTGGCGATGGGCGAGCCCACCAGGATGTCGCGCTGACCGGTGTAGCGGGACAAGAGGGTCTGGAAGCCGGCCAGCAACGTCATGAAGAGCGTGACGCTTTCCTGTCGGCTTAACTCTTTGAGTGCCAGCGTGAGCGGTGCGGGTAAGACAAAGGAATAAGTCGCGCCGCGATAGGTCGGCACGGCGGACCGAGGCCGATCGGTGGGCAATTCCAACAGCGCGGGCGCAAGGGCCAGTTGCTGTTTCCAGTAGCCCAATTGTTCGTCGAGCACGTCGCCCTGCAACCACTCACGTTGCCAGGCGGCATAGTCGGCGTATTGAATCGGCAAGTCGGGCAGGGGCAGCGCCGTCTGTGTCATACCAGCGTGATAGCCTGCGGTGAGTTCGCCGATCAAAATCCCAATCGACCAACCATCTGAGACAATGTGATGCATCGTCAGCAATAACGCAAACTCGGCTTCACTCAACTGCAGCGCTTGTGCTCGCACCAGAGGGCCTTGTTGCAAGTCGAACGGCCGCTGCGCCTCCGCGCGCGCCAGGCGCTCCACTTCCTGCTCCTGCGCCGCACCCGAGAGGGCACACAGATCGATCACGGGCAACGGCAGGGGCAACGTTGGAGCGATCACTTGAACCGGGCGACCTTCCACTGTGTGGAAAGTTGTGCGCAAGACTTCGTGCCGTGCGATGACGTGATTCAGGCTTCTTGCCAGAGCCGCAACATTCAATGTGCCCGTCAACCGGACCGCGGCCGGGATGTTGTACAAGGGACTGCCCGGTTCCAGTTGATCCAGGAACCACAGTCGCTGTTGCGCAAACGACAACACCACCTCGCCTGCACGGCCCACGGAGTGCAGCGGCAGCACTGGCAACCCTTGCTTTTGCTGCTGAGTAGCCTCAATGCCTCGCGCCAAGCCCATCACCGTCGGTTCTTCAAACAAGGTCCGCAACGGCAACTCAATGTTAAAGGCCTGCCGCAGACGCGAGATGACTTGGGTTGCCAGCAACGAATGCCCGCCCAATTCGAAGAAGTTGTCGTGGATGCCCACTCGATCCAGGGACAAAATCTCAGTTACTATTGCTGCCACGATCTCTTCTGTTGGCGTGCGCGGCGCGATGAAAACGCCCAGATACTCGGGCCGTTCACCTTCCGGCGCTGGCAGTGCGCGACGGTCCACCTTGCCATTGGAGTTGAGCGGCAAGGCATCTAGAAATACATACATCGCTGGCAGCATGTATTCCGGCAAACGCCCTTGTAGGTATTTGTGCAAGTCACCCGCTCTGGGGGCCTGAGCCGCGTTGGCCACGACGTAGGCCACCAGCCGCTTGTCACCCGCAGCGCGTTCATCGGTGTACACACTGACCACACTCTCGCGCACACCTGGATACTGGACCAAGGCGGCCTCGATCTCCCCCAACTCGATCCGAAAGCCGCGCAACTTCACTTGAAAGTCTATCCGTCCTAGAAACTCCAGGTTGCTGTCTGCCAACCAATATACTCGATCGCCGGTCCGATACATGCGTGCCCCCGGTTCGGCACTGAAGGGATCGGGTATGAAACGCTCAGCGGTCAAATCAGGGCGATTCAAATAGCCGCGTGCCAACCCTGGACCGCCGATAGATAATTCGCCCGGTATTCCGAGCGGCAATAGCGTACCCTGGGTGTCCAGCACGTAGCATCCACTCCTGGATACTGGACGCCCAATCGGTGCACTCGGCAAATTCTCGTAAGCAGAGACCTTAGAACGATCCACCTCCAACACAGTCGTGATGATGGCGGTCTCAGTTGGTCCGTACATATTGAAGATACGACAATCGGGAGCCAGCAAGCCCTGGCAGCGTTTCAGCAAATCCACGCTCAGCTTCTCTGCGCCGATGCAGGCGTATTTGAGCTCCTTGATCGATTGCCCCAGCGCTGTCAAAGACTCAAACTGCGTGGGTGTCGCGTGCAATATCGTGATCTGGTGCCGTTGGATAAACTCGAGTGTCTGCTTCGGATCAAGCACCTGTTCTCGGCTGAGCAGATACAGGCTAGCTCCCGACATTAGCGTGATCACTATTTCCCATACCGACCAATCGAAACAGTAGGAGAGGTATTGCACGCACCGATCCGCAGAGGTCAGCTTTAGGTATGCATACCCCCAATGCTGCAGCAGGCAGACATTTGCGTGAGTGAGCTGTACTCCTTTTGGCTGGCCCGTGGAGCCTGAGGTGTAAATCATGTAAGCTAAATTCTCCGGCCCCACCTCGCTAGGCGAAACCGCTTCGCGCTCCTGCGCGATTGTCTCCCAGTCCCTATCCAAGCAGAGCACGTGCAGTCCCTGCCTCGGCAGTCTTTCTACCAGCCTTTCCTGCGTCAATAACACGGACACCTGCGCATCGGTCAACATATACGCCAAACGCTCCGCAGGATAGGCTGGGTCGAGTGGCACATACGCCCCTCCTGCCTTCCACACCCCCAGAATTCCCACGAGCATCTCAATTGACCGCTCGACACAAATTCCTACGAGGACTTCAGGCCCGACATTAAGTCGTCGTAGATAGTGTGCCAGACGATTCGCGCGCTGATCTAACTCGCGATAACTTAAGGTTTCGCCTTCATACCATAGCGCATTAGCTTCAGGAGTGCGCCTCACCTGTGTTTCAAACAGTTCATGCAAGCACACCGGTGTTGCCGAGGTGAAAGGTATTTCGCCTAGCTGTTCAAGAATTTCGCGGTGTTCCCGCGTCGTCAGCAGCGGGAGGTCTAATATACGGCGAGCCGGATCGGCCACAATGCTGGATAGCAACGTCTGAAAATGGCGCATCATCCGCATGATGGTGGCCCCATCAAACAGATCAGTGCTATATTCAACCGTTCCGGCGAGTCCTTCTCCAGTGTCTATCACAGACAAGGCCAGATCAAATCTGGATGTTCCGGTATCCAGGCTCAACGGGCTGATCTTCAGTCCGGGTAATTCCAGAGAAGGCAGAGGCGCGTTCTGAAAAACCAGCATGACCTGGAAGAGCGGATTGCGACTTAAGTCGCGTTGGGGCTGCAGTACTTCGACGAGCGTTTCAAACGGCACATCCTGGTGAGCATACGCCCCTAACGTTACTTCTCGTACCTGCGCCAACAACTCGCGAAAAGTCGGATTGCCACTGAGATTTGCACGGAGCACTAAAGTGTTAACGAAGAAGCCGATCAATCCTTCGAGCTCGGCTCGATTCCGATTGGCAATAGGTGACCCCACTACAATATCGGGCTGGCCAGTATACCGGTGCAGAAGGATCTGGAAATTCGCCAGCAAGGTCATGAACAATGTGGTCTCTTCCTGCCGGCTGAGGGCTTTGAGCGCCGTCGTGAGCGAGCGAGGCAAAACAAATGAATAGGTCGTGCCGCGATACGTCGGCACGGCTGGTCGAGGGCGATCGGTCGGTAGTTCCAACAATGCTGGCACGTCGGTCAGTTGCTGTTTCCAATACTGCAACTGCTCTTGGAGTACTTCACCCTGCAACCAGCCGCGCTGCCAGATAGCGTAGTCCACATATTGGATCGGCAATTCAGATAGGGGCGAATGCCTATCACGGGCAAAAGCCTGATAGAGCTGGGCAACCTCTCCGATAAAGACCCCAACCGACCAACCATCACCGGCAATATGATGCAGTGTCACAAGTAAAAAGTGTTCTTCCGGCTTAAGCCGCAGTAACATGACGCGGATAGGCGGTCTCTGCACTAAGTCGAAGGGACGCCGCGCCTCTTCAGATGACAAGAGATTTACCCGGGCTTCGCGCACGGTGTCGGGCAATTCACACAAGTCAACCACCGGTAAAGACAGGTTTAACCGTGGCATGATAACTTGTACCGGCTGATCGCCGCTTGTCTGAAAGGTAGTGCGTAAAACATCGTGTCGGCGCACCACCTCGCTCAGGCAGCGTTCCAAAACCGCCACATCTAACTGGCCAGGCAGGCGGATGGCCGAAGGAATATTGTAAAAAGGACTCCCCGGCTCGAGCTGATCGAAGAACCAGAGTCGTTGCTGCGCAAAGGAGAGAGGCAGCTGCGACGGCCGGGGATAACGTGGCAGGCCCGCCTGAGGAGCATTGGCCACCTGACCATGCAGACGCTTTTCGAGCAAGATGCGCTTTTCATCCGTTAACTGCGTTCGTCGCTCAGCCAGCTTGGCCTTCTGCCGGGCAATCTCGTCTTTCTTCTGCATGGTTCACTCACCTCACAAGGCAATGCCGTTCGCGATCCTCTCGACCATCCTGGCAATCATCAAGCGGTCGCCGTTTCCAGTTCTTCAATGAGAGTGTTTTCAATCAATAGCGCGAGATCAGCAACGGTGGGTTGCTCGATCAAGCTGCGCACGGATAGCCTCACCTGAAAAGCTCGATTGACTTGATTCATAACCTGAGTGGCGAGTAGCGAATCGCCGCCCAGATCGAAAAAATTATCCAAGATGCCAACTTGTTGCACATGCAGAATAGTTGACCAGATCTTGGCCACCTGTATTTCCAGGGCCGTTTCGGGCGGCACGAATTCTGCTCCCAGGTCCCGCTGAACTCCTTCTGGTGTGGGCAGCACACGCCGATCGATCTTGCCATTGGGGGAGAGGGGCAAGGCTTCGAGCGGCATGATAACGGAGGGCACCATGTACTCTGGCAAACGCTCACGGAGGAAGTCACGCAGACCGCTTATCTGCGTTTCATCCGCCACGATATAGGCCACTAAACGATAGTGGTCCGTGAGGTCCAGCTGGGCGATCGCCACGGCTTCACGCACGGCTGGATACTGTCTCAGCACGGCCTCGACCTCCCCCAACTCAACCCGAAAGCCTCGGATCTTCACTTGCTGATCGACCCGCCCTAGAAACTCAAGATTGCCATCGGGCAGATAACGCACCTTATCCCCCGTTTTGTAGAGGCGCTGACCCGCCTGACCGAATGGATCGGGAACGAAAGCGGCCGCTGTAAGAGCCGGACGGTTCAAATAACCACGCGCCAGGCCAGCGCCACCGATATACAATTCGCCGGGCACGCCGACGGGCACCAGCCTGCCACAAGGATCAAGTACGTAAACCCGCGTGTTGGCGATCGGCTGACCAATCGGCACTTTCGCCGCGCTTTCCGGAGCGGCCACGCCGGTCAGATCGCAACGCGTCGCCACGATCGTCGTTTCGGTAGGACCATACGTGTTAACCAAACGGATGTGAGCTGGCGCCTTGGCCTGCCAGGTTGTCAGGCGTTCAGGCAGAGCGGCCTCACCGCCCAGGATGACGAGTCGCAATGAGGGTGGGAATGAAATGGAAATCGACTCGAGCTCGGCCATCAGGCTGTGCCAATAGGCTGTCGGCAGATCGAGGACTGTGATGCCCTCAGCCGCACAGCGGTCTAAAAATGTTTCGATCGAGTCCGGCAGGTTATCTGCGCGGAGCACCAGCGCTGCACCGTGCAGCAGGCACGGGTAGATTTCTTCAGCGGCCGTATCGAAGCTGAGCGAAGCGAACTGCAGCACGCGGTCGTCCGGCGTAATGGCAAAGTGATCGATAGCGGCCATGACATACTGCACCAGCGCTTGGTGCGCGATCATGACGCCCTTCGGCTGGCCCGTCGAGCCGGAGGTGTAGATGATGTAAGCCAGATTTGCCGGGTCAGTCAGCACCTCCAGCGGTTCGGCGCTTTCCTGGTCGATAGCCGCCCGGTCACCATCCAGGCACACGGTGGGTGTCTCTGGAGCCGAGATGTTTGGTAACAGGTCGGTCTGTGTGAGCAAGATCTTGATTTGCGCATCCTGCATCATAAAGGTCAGACGCGGAGCGGGATAAGCGGGATCAAGCGGAACATAGGCCCCCCCCGCTTTGAGGATGCCCAGCAGGCCGATAATCATATC
>JAUQXC010000828.1 GCA_030834825.1 Thermoflexales bacterium | reverse complement strand
ACTCAGAGTTTTTCGCTGCAAGAATTGCAGGCGTTGCCCGCCACGACCATCACCGTTGAGGGTAAGTCGGAAGATGGCCCTGCTTGACAAAGCCACCTGGCCTAAAGATATCACCCGGATCGAAGTGAAATAAGATGCGTTATCTCATCGGGGTAGATGATACGGACAATCTTGATTCGCGCGGAACAGGGTATCATGCGCGCCAACTGGCAAACACGCTGAGTTCAAGCGGCCTGGTCCAGGTCGAAGGGATTACGCGTCATCAGCTGTTGGTCGATGCGCGGATTCGCTATACCTCCCACAACAGCTCCGCCTGTCTCACGGTCGTCGCCCAGCCCGATCGGTTGTCTGCGCTGATCGAGACTTGCCGCGAGTATCTGGCCGACAACAGTGCGCCCGGCTCCGATGCGGGGTTATGCGTCGCCAAGTGGGATCAGGTTGTAGACGCCATCCAACACTTCGGCCAGCACGCCAAACATGAAGTCTTGACCATGGCCGAGGCCCGCCACTTAGCCGAGCAGGAGCAGCTGGTCCTGGAAGGCCTGACGGGCGATCAGGGTGGTATCATTGGCGCCTTGGCCACAGTAGGCTTGCGGGCCGCCGGCAACGATGGCCGCTTTTTGTGGCTGCCCGGCTTGCGCGAATTAAGCGGCATTTATGCTGCTGATCAGCTACGCCGCGCAGCACCGATCGAATTGATTCAAACGATCGCGGGGCTGGGGGTGTTACCCACCGATCGGATTGAAGTGGGCGAGTGGGTCCGCCCGCTGCTCAAACAGGGCTGCGCTTTACTCTTAGTCGAGGAGGTCCAACACGAACACTGTGAATGGCGCGTTATCGGCAAAGACACCATCAAGCAGCTTTCCAACTAGCACCCATCTCACCACCTGAGCAAACACTAACATGCCTATTCAACACGACGCCAGTGGGCGTTTACAGATCGATTCTCCTTTCATGGGTGAATCAATGATGGACAAAGACTTACTCGCCGGCACAGACCGCGGAGCGATCTATCGGTTGATGCCCGACCTGATCGTCGTCAAAATTGGCGGGCAGAGTATTATCGATCGGGGACGCGCGGCACTCATGCCCATCCTCGACGAGTTGGTGGGAGCTCGTCGGTCGCACAAAATCCTGATCACCACGGGCGGCGGCACACGCGCGCGCCATGCCTATGCCATCGCCACCGACCTGGGCATGCCCACCGGTGTGCTGGCCGAACTCGGCGGCAGCATCAGCAAGCAGAATGCCTTGATGGTCTCGATTCTGCTCAGCCAGCGCGGCGGCATCCAGATCGGCCACGACGATTTGGTGAAGCTGCCCAACTACATGATGCCCGGTATTCTGCCCGTGACACACGCCATGCCCCCTTACGGCTTGTTCGAACGTCCACCCGTACTGGGACGCATCCCCCCACATCGCACCGATGTCGGCGCATTCCTGCTTGCCGAAGTAATGGGGGCGGAGCGCTGCGTGTTGATCAAGGACGAGCACGGCTTGTATACCGCCGATCCCAAGAAAGACCCGACAGCGACCCTCATCCCAGAGATAGACGTGGCTGAGTTGCTCGCGCTCGATCTGAATGACCTCGCCGTCGAGCGCAGCCTGCTGGAGAGTTTGCAAACAGCACGGAGTGTATGTGAGGTATTCATCGTCAACGGCCTGGTGCGCGGCAACATTCCGCGCGCGCTGGCCGGGGAAAATGTGGGGACCCGCATCTACGTGAAGGCCTAAGCAAAGCTGACAGGCTTCGCCCACTCCGCTTCGCTACGGGGTGCTTCGCAAAAACCGGTCAGCTCTTTTTGTGTCGGCGCATTCGCCGCAAGCGAATGGAAGCGCTCTGACACGCGGGACAACGGGACGGTGCACCTTGCCCACTGCCATGCTCGACTTCCCAGCGATGATCGCATTCATGGCACTGCCAGCGCACAGCAGGCACGCGAAACGTTCCCCCTTCGATATGCAACGCAGCTCCCTCGACTAACGCCTGGGTGACTTTGCGCCGCGCCGCGGTAACGGTACGCTGCAGCGTCGAACGGGACACCCCCATCTGTTCGGCGGCATCCTCTTGATAGCGCTCTTCCAGATCGGTCAGGCGCAGCGCTTCCAGCTCTTCGTGCAACAGCGTGATCGTTGCCAGGTGGCGCAGCGGCACGCCGACCGGTTTGAAGACCATGGACAGCGGCTCGTGCCACATGCGGCGGTGCTTGCGTGGTCTAGGCATCTTCGGCCTTGCGCCGCCGCCCGCTGCGCCGCTCGCGTTTCCCGCCGCCTGAGCCGTCCCCGACATCTTTGCCGGTGCCGCGCGGCAGCATGACCACCTCCGCGCCCACCGCCTGCGCGATGGCGTCGAGTTCGGATTTGCGCACGTGCAGTTGGAAGAACTTCAGATCGCTGCCATGCACGCCCACAATGGCGAAGCGCGGCAGACCTTCACCTTTGCCCACGCGGTTGCGTTCCCGCACAAAAATCTTAGCCATATCAGACTCCTTGCTCGGTCTATTTTGGGCGTATGCCCGAAATAAGTATACGCGAGAAACCGCGCGACTGTCAACCGGCCAGTCAAGTTCGATTTTCGCTGGCTGACACAAAGTTATTGAATGTCGACACGCCAAAAGGCTATCACCGCTTGCAGGGACCCGAGGAGCGATCGGTATTCGCCCGGATAGCTGCTGGCCTGGACTTTTCCACGCGTTGCGATGCTTACACGCATTGACAGTCGCGCAAGCTTAAGGTAATCTCAGGCCATGAAACTCTTGACCAAGCACATGATGATCGATCGCCGTGAGACGCGTTATCGCCGCCGGATGAATTTACGCGTCACGACAAAGGAGCAGGCCGTTAAGTTTGTGAACGACGTAGGCTTCTGTTTCTTGTTCCCCATTCAAGGCGTGGAGATGCCATCTCTATGGGACGCTGTCGCTGGGCGCGTGATGAAAACGACCAACAAGCACAGCGGCTATGAGATTGAGCGAACCTGGGGGTGGAAAGACGAAGCGCTGGGACAGAAACTGTGGTTTTATGGGAAGCTCTTGCGAAGTCGCGCCACATTAGTGAGTCTCGATTTTCTGCCCAATTTCTATGCGCTCAGCGAAAACTATGGCGATTATGAGCATGATTATCTGGACGAGTATCGCACCGGCGCGTTATCGGCGGAGGCCAAGACCATCTACGAGGCGTTGCTCAAGAACGGCGCACTGGATGCCATCCGCCTGCGGCGCGAATCGCGCCTGAGTGCGGAGGCCAGCAAGTCGCGGTTTGAGAAAGCGCTGACCGAATTGCAGGTTGGTCTGAAAGTGCTGCCGATCGGCATCGCGCCGGTCGGGGCGTGGCGTTATGCCTTCATCTATGAGCTTTTGCCGCGCTGGCTGCCGGACCTGGTTGATCGCGCACGCGCGATCAGCCGCACGGAAGCGCGCCGTTTGATTCTCGATCAGTACATCCACAATGTCATCGCAACCCCACTCGCTGCCGTCGCAAGAGGGTTCGGGTGGAAACTAGACGACACGAAGCAGGTCGCCGAAGAATTGGCCGCTCAAGGACGTGTCGAGCTTGAGGCCAAAGTAACGGGGATTCGGGAATTGCAGTTGATAGCAAAGTAGTCTGATCGGACACATTGCTGTCGGTCGGCCGAACGCCCTGCTGTGATGTGTTACAATTTCATCGATTCACCCACCAAAACAGCTAACCGATTTTAGCCGCCAGACATTTTGTCTGGCCGTTGTGTCTTACAACCATGGATCCCTCACATTCTGCTCTAGAGCTGCTCGTCATCGGCGGCGCCTCACTCGACGTATATCATCTGACTAACAACCAGACGGTTCACTCGCCGGGCGGTGCCGGACTGTACACGGCGCTGGCCGCCGCTTGCTCCGGTGCGCGAGTGGGCATGTTCGCCCCACGTCCCGATCCGCTCCCTGAGGCATTACAGCCCGCCGCTTCGCGCTTCGACTGGATCGGCCCCCGCATTCCGCCCGATCAACTGCCGCGTTTCGAGATCGCACATTATGGTGGTGGCCGCGCCGCACTGCTCAACGCCTCCTGGGGCGGCGAGCTGTTGATTACGCCGGAGAATTTTCCGCACGAACAGGTTACTGCCTCCATTATTCACATCGCTGCACTGCGCACCGCGGAAAGGCAGTTGAATTTTGCGAAGCGGTTGAAGGCACGCTTATCTGCCGGCACCTACGGCAAAATCTGCGCCGACGAACCAGACACCGTGCGTGAACTCATCAGCCTGTGCGATTTCTTCTTCATGAACGAGAACGAAGCGAATTTGCTCTTCGGCGGTGCAGACAAAGTTCACGCCAATCCCGGTCAGATCCTCTTCGTCACGCTGGCCGAACGTGGCGCACTGATCATTCAAGGCCATCACGTTACACACGTGCCCGGTTGTCCGGCCAACGAGTTTGATCCGACGGGCGCAGGCGATACGTTCTGCGGTACGACTTTGGCCCACCTCGCACGCGGTGAGCATCCTGTCATGGCCGCGCAGTCCGCTGTGTTGTTGTCTGCCGAGATGATTGGCGCCGTGGGTCCGACGCGCTTACTAGCCGAGCGGCCTGTCCCCCGTCCGGCGCTCGATCCGCGCGTGGGCGTGGACGCTGCACAAGTCGAGCGCATCGCGCACTTGATCGCGGGGTTGCCGGAAGTGCAGCCGTTCCGCTTCGTTGGCGATTTCTTTCCCTATGTCGACGATCCCCGCGCATTGGATTGGTTCTTCGCCGTGACGTTGCAGCAATTTGGCTTCTGGGAAATGACGCCTCACCCCCTGCCCCCTCTCCTGACAACATCGTCTTCATTGTCAGGAGAGGGGTTAGGGGTGAGGCGCTATTCTCACCCGCTGATAGCTCAGCTGGATGGCCGCACTTTGAAAGGCTCAGACTATTTGTTCGCCGCGTATCGCCGTGTGCTCGACCGGACTGCCGAGTTCTTCAGGCCCGAGCGACAGGCCGCCTTGACCGCCGGCGAGCTGGCTTCTATTTTTCGCACCGATGATGGATCGAATCCCATGCCGGCCTTTGAACTGCACCTTGAACTGGCGCAAGCGTATGGGCGCGATCTGCAGATGCTGGGCTGGACGCCACGCGACATTGTAGCGCAGGCCAATCGGGCAGAATCTCCACGCGCCGCCTTCTTATCCAGGCTCGATCATATCGGCGGTTACAAAGAAGACCCGCTCCGCAAGAAAGCGATGCTGCTGGCCTTGATTCTGGAGCAACGCCCGGAAAAATTCTTGCGCTCCGTTCCAGAGGAAGATCAGCCACCCGTCATTGACTATCACCTGATGCGCTCGTGTCTGCGAACAGGATTGATCGAAGTGCGGGACGAGGATCTACGCCGAAGATTGGTTGGGCGCGAAGAACTACCGGCGCAAGCGGAATGGGCGGTGCGCTTCGCCGCCTATCAAGCCGTGCAGCACGTACAATCGCTTGCAGGCCGCAGCATGGGCGCCGTGGATTGGTTCTTCTTCAACGCACGTCACCGCTGCCCTGAGATGACCGAGCCCGAATGTGCCGTCTGCGCGATCGATCCGGCGTGCGCACATCGCACAGAACTATTTCAGCCCGTCATTCGCACGACATTCTATTAGCAGGTCATGGGCAGGATGTGCCCGGTTGACAGCCTCACACCGGTGCAGAAATATCCAAGCGACGTTATCGCTGCCCCGGAGCTTCGCAACTTAGCGATACGACGATATCCAGCGGTGCGCTGAACGCGCTAGTGGCCCTGATCTGCATCGGCCTCGCGTTCTTGCAACGCAGCCAGTGTCGGGAGCAACACTACCTTATAGCCGGCATGGCGACATCCTTCGTGTTGGGTGTAGCTCCCTGCTGTCACTCCGCTTTACCCCAACGCAGCTCACACCCACGCCCAGCCACCACCAAGGGGGGCCGGCTGCTACCGAAAAGCACTGGCTTGTTATCCGTGGTCAGGAATTTGATCGTTCCCATGCTCGAGTTCCACGCCCCGAAGGATCCGGCCGGATAACCTTCCACAACGGCGACGGCGCTCATATCGGAGGCCCATAATACTTCATACAGGTCCGTGTAAGGGTCACTGCGCAGCGCCTGTCGCTCGGTCACACCATCGCGCGCCGAGCGAACCATGAACAGTGTGCCCTTCGTATCAGAATAAAGTAGATCGGCGCTGCCATAGAAGTAATACAGTGCGCCATCTGGCGCCTCCTGGGCGGCTTGCACGAAGCGCGCCAACACATGCTGCGTGGGCGTGATCGATTCTGACTCGATCAAGGGTGTCAATGAGTGGCTGAGCATATCCCAGCGTCTCAAACCTGGGGTATCACACGGCCCGTACAAGGTGTGACGTGAACCATAGAGTGTGCGACTATCCAGTGACCAGCGTATTTCGTCGCAAACGGATAGGCCGATCTGGATGAGGCTGGTGGATCTATCCAGGGAAAGGTAATTCACCTCGCCCCAATCGCCAGACAATGAACTGACGAGTAAGGTTTGCCCATCCGGCGACCAGGGGGTCCGACTGGTTAAGGTCAGAACATCTGGGAACGGATTTTCCGCCGGTACCGCTAGAATCTGCCGCAAGTTTTTCTCGCCGACCTCATAGAGCCAGACGCTGTGCTGGCCTGTAAAGGCCAGGCGGGTACCGTCTGGCGACCAGGCAATGAACCCTCCATACCAACCGGGCAAATCTTCGTTTTGAGTATCAATCAGCTGTGGGTCATGTCCCAGGGCATCACTGATGAATAACTGATTGTTCGAAATATACGCGAGGCGACCCGTTGCCGACGATATATCGTAGGCATCAACTGGCTGGGGCAAATCCGTAATCATGGTGCTCTTTGAGCCGTCGATTTCCACGCGCCAGATCTGCCGACTCCCCTGCACATCTGACAAGTAGTAGAGCGGCGCGGGCAACACGCGCGCCACTTCGAGCGGCCAGACCTGGGTCGGAGGCACGGGTTGAGGGGCATAAGGCGTTTCTGTGGGGGTTGCGGTGAACGTCGGCGCTGGATCCGGTGAGGGCATACGTGTGGCCGTGACGGTGCTGGCACTTGTCGCCTGAGGTGCAGGCGAACGCTCAACGCCGACATCAAATGTGCTGCAAGAGGTCAACCCAAGTATAACCAGAAAGGTGAACGGGGTGATGGGTTTCATGGCGCTCCTGACAAAGGCTGAATCTGCCTCGCATTTTAACTGATAGCTGTGGCGAAGATGTTACGAGGAAGTCACAGCCTTGTAACCATGTGTCACGGATTTGTGACAGCAGCCGTATGCTTCGCCGCGGATCAGGCGGTACAGCAGGTACAATTCTTGTTTGTCTCGTTTTCTCCATTCGCAGTACAATGTATCCTCACGAACCTTTCGGTGCCGGCCGGAAAAGCGCTATTCCGCATTCATGAAGATTCCCTTACGCCAATACTGGCAACTGCTTCACAGCTATCTGCAAAGTCAACGTCGCGCACTGACCCTGCTGACAGTGCTGTTGTTGACGAGCATCGGACTGGAGATCGTCAATCCGCTGGTGCTCCGCAGCTTCATCGATACCGCAACCTCCGGCGGGGCATTGAACACACTGCTGACGCTGGCGCTGATCTTTATCGGCATCGCCCTCTTTCAGCGCATTCTATTAATCGGCACAACCTACATCGGCGGCAGTATCGGCTGGAATGCAACGAATGAGCTGCGCGCCACGGTGGCGTTGCATTGCCTGCAGCTCGACATGACCTTCCACACGGCCCGCACACCCGGTGAGCTGATCGAGCGCATCGACGCCGACGTCACCGCGCTGTCCAACTTCTTCTCACAATTCGTTATTCGCGTGCTGGGCAATTTGCTGTTGCTCGCCGGGGTGTTGATCGTGCTGTACGCGCAGGATTGGCGCATCGGCGCGGCGCTGACCGCCTTCGCCCTCATCGCCCTGGCCCTGTTGATTCGCCTGCGCTGGATCGGGGTGCCGCGTTGGCGCGTCGTGCGCCAACTGACCGCCGAGTTCTACGGCTTTGTCGGCGAGCGGCTGGCGGGGACCGAAGACATCCGCGCGAGCGGCGCGGTCAATTACGTGATGCACCGCTATTACACGCATCTCCGCAACTGGATTAGGCCGTGGATCAGCGCCAGCGTCATCGGCGGCGCGGGGATGTGGTCGGGGGTTACCACCACGTTCACGATCGGGATGGCGGCCGCCTTCGTGTTGGGCGCGTGGTTGTACGGACTGGGCGCGATCACGATCGGCACGGTCTATCTGATCTTCTTCTACACCGAGATGATCCGCCAACCGATCGAGCAGATTCTGCGCCAACTCGAAGACCTCTCGCGCGCCAGCGCCAGCATTGGCCGCGTCCGCGAGCTGCTGGACATTTCGTCGAAGATCCCGCCCGCCGCTCAGCCGCTCGAGCTGCCGCCCGGCCCGTTAGCCGTGAGCTTCGATCGCGTTTCATTCAGTTATGCAGAAGCCGAACCGATCCTTAAGCAGGTGACCTTTGAATTGCGGGCCGGGCAAGTGCTGGGCGTGTTAGGTCGTACGGGCAGCGGCAAAACTACGCTCGCGCGCTTGCTGCTGCGCTTGTACGATGTGCCCAGCGGCGAGATTCTCGTCGGGAACACGCCTATCCGATCGGTAAACGAGAGCAGCCTGCGGCAGCGGGTGGGGATGATCACGCAAGATGTGCAGCTCTTTCACGCCAGTGTGCGCGATAATCTCACTTTCTTCGCGCCCGGTATTTCTGACGATGTGCTGCGCGCTCAATTGCAAGACCTGGGCCTGTGGCCACGCATCGCCGCGCTGCCCAACGGCCTGGATACCGAACTCGCGACGGGCGGACGCGGTCTCTCGGCAGGTGAAGCCCAGCTGCTGACCTGCGCGCGTCTATTTCTGCGCGATCCCGGCCTGGTCATTTTGGATGAAGCTTCAGCGCGACTCGATCCGGCAACCGAGCGCTTGATCGAGCAGGCGATCGATCGGTTGTTGGCCCACCGCACCGGCATCATCATCGCGCACCGCTTAAAGACCGTGCTGCGCGCCGATCGCATCCTGATCCTCGACG
>JAUQXC010000827.1 GCA_030834825.1 Thermoflexales bacterium | reverse complement strand
TGGAGATAGGACCTAACTCGGTGTTGAGCGGCATGGGCAGGCGCTGCTTGCCTGACGAACAACTTGCTTGGTTGACTTCGCTCAAGAAGGACAAACCTGAGTGGGAGGCGCTGCTCGATAGCTTGGGCGAGTTGTATGTGCGAGGGGTGCCCATCGATTGGACCGGTTTTGACCAGGATTACGCACGCCGACGTGTCATGCTGCCTAACTATCCCTTTGAACGGCAACGTTGCTGGCTCGAGCCTGTCGAGCCTGTTGTCCGCACAAGGGACGACAGGGATCGGGTGACAGAAAATAAAACAACGAGTCGCACGCCTATTCCTGAAGTAGTGGATGAAGAAAAGCTTAATCAGGTGAAAGAGGAAACACTCATGTTGGAACCCCAAGTGGTTACTGCCGTCCAGAACGCACGACAACCCGCTTTGCTTTCAAAATTGCGTGAGATGACAGGACCCTTGCTGCACATGGATCCTGCCAAAATTGATGTGGATGCGCGCTTCCTTGAAATGGGCGCCGATTCATTGGTGTTAATTGAAGCAGTTCGCGCGATTGAGGAAACATTTGGCGTTACGCTCAAGATTCAGCAGCTGTTTGAAGACGTCACAAGTCTTGCTGACCTGGCCGCCTATCTCGATCGGGTGTTGCCACCCGAGGTGCTTGCCTTGGAATCCAGCTCAGTTCCGCTAGATCCCGTCACCTCTATACGGGCAGTCACTCCCGCGCTCTCGGCACCACTAACCATGCCCGGCTCAGGGCCATTCACAGCGGCCTTGCCCGCGACCGCGCTTGAGCAACTTTTTGCCCAGCAGCTGCGGATCATCTCTCAGCAGCTAGAACTGCTAAAAAACAGTGACGGATCCCGTCCGCCGGAATCAGCACCGCGGGTTAACTCATCTTTGCTGGGCAACGTGTCGCAGCAACTGGGTTCACTTACTCCAGGGGATGATGATTCCCCCCAGACGGTTAATGAGGATCTGGTGGAGATCGTACTATGAATATCGATATCTTCGTTGCCGCTCTTCGCGAGCAGAACATCCGGCTCTGGGTCGAAGGTGAAAACTTACGGTGTAGTGGTCCCCGGGGAATGCTGACCCCGGACTTACGGACAGAACTGGCCAAGCACAAGGCTGAGATTGTTGCATTCTTGCACGCGGTGCCAGCACCGGCCAACGCGCCAACCATCCCAGCGGGCAAATCCACATCGAACCGCCCTGCGTCCAGTCCCACCAGCCCCTATCAATTCTTGGAGATGGGCTCCCTGGACTCACTTAACGCCGGGCAACAAAGCCATCTGCGCGCTCTCACTGAGCGTTATACCCAACGTACCGCCCGGTCCAAACAGTGGATTCGGGCTTGTCGCCCCTTCTTTGCCGATTATGATTCCTCAGCTTGGTTCCGCCAAGACACAAAAGAGATGTTGTACTATCCTGTGGCCGAACGCGCTTTAGGATCCAAATTCTGGGATGTCGATGGCAACGAATATCTTGACTTTGGCATGGGATTTGGTGTCAACCTGCTGGGCCACTCACCCGCGTGTGTCACTCAGGCCTTGGAAGAGGCACTCCACCGTGGAATGCCGTTAGGGCCGCATTGGCATCTGGTCGATCAGGTTGCTCACTTGATCTGCGAACTCACCGGTATGGATCGCGTAACGTTTTTAAATTCCGGCACAGAAGCCGTGATGGGTGCGTTGCGCCTCGCGCGTACGATTACCGGCCGAACGAAGATCGCGATATTCGCGGGATCTTATCATGGCTGGAGCGCCGATGTTTTGGTCAAGTATCAACTGTCGGGTGGTGAATTGCACACCATCCCATCCGTCCCGGGTGTTCCGGAAAAAGTAAGCGAAGATGTGTTGGTGCTGAACTACGGTACGCCTGAAGCGCTCGAGATGATCAAAACACACGCGCCTGAACTGGCGGCCGTGCTGGTCGAGCCTGTGCAGAGTCGTCGGCCTGATTTGCAGCCCCGGGAATTTTTACACGCGCTGCGACAATTGACGACTGAAACCAATATGGTACTCATCTTCGATGAAGTACTCACTGGCTTCCGCATTCACCAGGGTGGCGCACAAGCTTGGTTCGACGTGAAGGCGGATGTGGCGACTTACGGCAAGATTGTCGGCGGCGGCCTGCCTATTGGCGCTATCGCCGGCAGGTCGCGCTTTATGGATGCGGCCGATGGCGGGATGTGGAACTATGGAGATGATTCCAGGCCGCAAGTTGCTAACACCCTGATCTCCGGCACCTTTTCTCGGCATCCGTTGTGCATGGCGGCCGCCCTGGCGCTACTCACTGAGCTAAAGCGTGAAGGTCCGGCATTGCAACAGCGCTTGAATCAAAGAACGGCTGATTTAGTGCAGCAGCTAAACGACTATTTTGTCGATTCGAAAGTGCCCATTCAGGTTGTCTGCTTTGGCTCACTTTTTCGCTTTACGGCGCGGGAAGACATTCTGGATTACCTCTATTATCATTTGGTTGAAAAAGGTGTTTTCGTTGGCGTTAGCCATAACTTCTTCCTGTCGACGGCACACTCAGACGAGGATCTCGCATGGCTTGTCCGGGCAGTGAAGGAAAGCGTGGCGGAACTCCACACAGGTGGTTTCCTGCCCAACGCCTTTATGCACTTAGAGTCTGCGGCCGAGTCTCACTTACAGACAGCTGAGCATAGCGAACCCCGGGGTATACAAACCCTTCCGCTCACTGAAATCCAGCGGGATTACTGGCTAGCCACTCACTTGGGCAGTGAAGTGGCGCATGCCTCTGTTGAGGGTATGTTTCTCCGTCTGCAAGGACCGCTTAACGTCGCTGCCGTGCGGCGAACCTTTCAAAAGATTGTGAATCGGCACGGCGCGTTACGGACGACATTTGATGCCCAAGGAGAATACCAATATATTGCGCCAGCGCTTACTCTGGATATGCCTGTCATTGATTTGTCGCATCTCAATCCTGAAGAACGCGAAGCTCAAGTCGCAGACTGGATGGTCGGCCAAAGCAAGACCCCCTTTGATCTTGTCAATGGACCACTCTTCCGTTGTCACATTCTTAAGTTAGGGCCTCTGGAACACCTGCTGTGTCCCATGGCGCATCATCTTGTCATGGATGGCTGGTCTACCGGCGTGCTCTTCAAGGAGCTCGTCGATCTTTATCCTGGCGAGTGTCAGGACCGGCCGGCGCAACTGCCCGCGCCAATGCAGTACGAAGAGTATCTCCGGTGGCAGGAATGCCAGCAGCAAGGCCCGAAACGCGAAGCCGACAAAGCCTTCTGGCTGGCGCAATTCTCGGACTCGATTCCTGTTCTGGAGTTACCGACTGATCGACCTCGGCCCAAGATCATGACCTATGCGGGCGCGCGCGAGCACAAACGTCTAGCCGCCAGCTTGGTTAATCCACTAAAAAAGTGGAGCGGCCAACATGGTGCCACTTTGTTTATGACCGTTCTGGCCGCTTACGCTGTGTTTCTGAACCGACTGACAGGGCGGGACGATCTCGTGATTGGCGTGCCTTCGGCGATGCGGACGCTACGCGGGAGCGAAAACCTGATGGGCTATTGCACTAACATCATGCCCATACGACTTCAGATGAGCGGCAACCCAAAATTTACCGATTTCCTGATCTCGACCAGAAGAATGTTACTTGCATGTTACGAGCACGCCGACTATCCCTTTGGCGCCCTGGTTCGGGAACTCAATCCGGTACGCGATCCGAGCCGGCTACCCCTGGTGGCCGTAACCTTCAACTTAGACCGGCGTGTCTCATTGCCGCCTCTGGCAGACCTCACTTACGATCTGGTCCCGCAGCCTATCAGCTCTACACAATATGATTTCGTTTTAGATGTCTTAGAAGTCAATGAAGAATTCCAGCTGGATTGTTTTTATAAGACAGACTTGTTTGATCGTGAAACCATTCAGCGTTGGATGGATTACCTGGGCCAATTGCTGCAATCTGTGATTGAAAATCCAGAGCTGCGCATTTCCGCCTTATCCCTGCTGTCAATCGGTGAGCGCCAACGACAGATCGTTACGTGGAATGCCACCCAGACTGAGTATCCCAGAGCGCAGTGCATTTCCGAACTCTTTGAAGCACAGGTGCAGTGTGACCCGAATGCTGCCGCCCTGGTTTTTGAAGATCAACAGTTGTCGTATCGCGAGTTGAATCGGCGAGCCAATCAGCTGGCTCACTATTTGAGCGCACGCGGCGTGGGACCGGATGTCCTCGTGGGGGTTTGCCTGGATCGTTCACCGGAAATGATCGTCGCGCTACTCGGCATCCTCAAGGCCGGCGGGGCCTATGTGCCGCTCGATCCATTGTATCCCCGAGAACGGTTGGCCTTCATGCTAGAAGATTCTCGCGTGCAATGGCTATTAACACAGGGACAGGTGTTGGAAAATCTTCCCCAGCAGGGGGCGGAAACGATCTGTCTTGATCGGGATTGGGAGGTAATTGCCCGGGAGCGTGATGAGAATTTGGCAAGCTGTGTTCGATCTGAAAACCTGGCCTATGTAATGTACACCTCGGGGTCGACGGGGACCCCGAAGGGGATCGGTGTCACTCAGCGCAACGTCGTGCGCTTGGTTAAAAACACCCACTATGCCGATTTTGCCCAACAAACTTTTCTGCAATATGCGCCTATTTCCTTTGACGCCGCGACGTTTGAAATCTGGGGAGCATTGTTGAATGACGGATGCTTGGCGATCCCCCCAGCCGGCCCACTTTCTCTGCAAGACTTGAGCCAGCTTATTGAAGCGCACCAGGTGACAACCGTCTGGCTTACGGCTGGTCTATTTCATCTCATGGTCGATGAGCAACTCGACAGCTTGAGACGTTGTCGACAAATCTTGGCCGGTGGAGACATTCTATCCGTCCCACATGTCAATAAAGCGCTTCAGGCCTTTGGAACGCAATGCCATTTGATCAATGGCTACGGACCGACGGAAAACACCACCTTCACTTGCTGTTATTCCATGAAAGAGATTGCGCATCTGGAACATACAGTTCCCATCGGGCGACCCATCGCCAATACGACGGTCTACATCTTGGATCGTGAGTTGCAGCCCGTTCCGATCGGCGTCTGGGGCGAATTGTATACAGGCGGTGATGGTGTCGCGCGCGGCTATTTGCAACGTCCCGATTTGACTGCCGCTCAGTTTATCCCCGACCCGTTTAGCCAGGAGGCTGGGGCCCGACTTTACAAGACGGGTGACCTGGCCCGTTACCTACCCGATGGCAACATCGAGTTCCTGGGACGGAGGGATCAGCAGATCAAAATTCGAGGCTTCCGCATCGAATTGGGCGAGATTGAAGCGGTCCTCAACCAACACCCTGCCGTACGTGAGGCCGTCGTTATTGCGAGCACGGTGGCGCGGGAAGATCTACCTGATCACAAGCGGCTTACCGCCTACCTCAGCCTTGAGCCTGAGGCAACCTTGACGGTGGCTGATCTGCGCCTCTATCTTCAAGGAAGATTGCCCGATTATATGCTGCCAGCCTCAATGGTACTCCTACAGGCGCTACCGCTCACTCCAAACGGCAAGATTGATCGTCGAGCCTTGGCTGCGGCCAGTCATGAAGACTCCGAGCTGATAAAGACCTTCGTCGCACCACAGACACCGCTGGAGCAGGTGTTGGCTGAGATCTGGGCCGAAGTGCTGGATGTGGAACAGGTCGGGGTTACCGATAACTTTTTTGAATTGGGCGGCCATTCGTTACTCGCCACACAGCTCATTTCACGACTGGGCAAAATATTCCCAATGGAGATTCCCTTGCGTGCGCTCTTCGAGGAGCCAACTATCGCGGGATTGGCCGCTGCCTTACTGAGCGATAATGTTCAACGGAACGTCGTGGAGAGGACGGCTGAAATGCTGCTACGAGTCGACGATCTTTCTGAAGATCAAGTGGATGCTGAGCTAGCCCAGCGAGCAATGGTCCCTTAAACTTTTTGGAGAAAAGCATGCGCGTTCGCACCAAACATAGCCTGCTCACTCCTAAACGGCTTTCACTCGCACAAGCCCTGCTGCAGGAAGCCGGCCTCGAGAAACAGAGTCCGTCAGGCCAAAGACAGGCTCCCCCGCTCGTCGCGGGGATCCCGCATGGAGAGCTGCCCCTCTCTTTTGCGCAGCAGCGGTTGTGGTTCCTGTATCAATTGGATCCTGATAGCCCGCTCTACAACATTGCGGCGAGTATCCGGCTTCAAGGGCGGATAAATGTAAACGCCCTCGAACAAAGCCTTAATGAAATCGTACGACGCCACGCGGCCTTACGCACGACCTTCCGTGATGTGGAAGGTCGCCCTATGCAGTTCGTCGCGCCGGAGATGACGCTTTCACTGCCGATCGTAGACCTAGGTCATTTGCCGGACATCGAGCAGCAGCTGCAAGTTCAACAATGGGCTACCACGGAAGCGCGCCAGCCATTCGACTTGACTCAGGGTCCTCTGCTGCGAGCAAGGTTGTTGCGACTCAGTGCTCAGGATCATATCCTCATCCTGGTTGTGCATCATATCGTTTCGGATGGCTGGTCGGCCGCAGTCTTTACGCAAGAGTTTGGGGCGTTATATGCCGCATTTGCGGCAGGCCAGTCTTCGCCTTTGCCGGCTTTACCCATCCAATACACTGACTATGCCGTGTGGCAGCGAGCGTGGTTGCAAGGCGAGGTGTTGGAACAAGAGCTCGCTTACTGGAAAGAGCAGTTGGCAAATACCCCGCCCGTGCTAGATTTGCCCAGCGATCGACCACGTCCCGCTGAACCTACTTATTGCGGCGCGCAATACTCTTTCCAGCTTAATTCCTCGCTGGTGCAGGGCCTGCACACTTTGAGCCGTCAAGCCGGGGTTACCTTGTTCATGACGCTGCTGGCGGCTTTCGATACTTTGCTTTATCGCTATACCGGTCAAACCGATATCATCGTTGGGTCACCGATTGCTAACCGCACTCGAATCGAGGTGGCGGATCTGATCGGCTTTTTCGTCAATACCTTGGCGCTGCGCGTACAGGTAACGGGTAACCTGAGTTTCCGGGATGTGCTGGGACGGGTGCGCGAGGTCGCTCTAGGCGCCTACGCGCATCAGGATCTTCCTTTTGAGATGTTGGTCGGGGTTTTGCAGGTAGAACGTTCACT
>JAUQXC010000826.1 GCA_030834825.1 Thermoflexales bacterium | reverse complement strand
TGGCATTGTCTTCGAACAGACTGTTGGCGTTCACACTCCGCGTTGAACTGTAGTTGCCCCACACGCTCATCACCCCCAACCCAATGGTGAGCATGCCTGCGTAGACCAGCCCCTGCCCATAGTCGTAGAGTGTGCGCCATCCGCCGATGAAGACGATCAGCCCGACGATGATCATCAGGATCACGTCGACCAAGATAATAGATCGGATCAATTTCTTCATCCCTCATCCCTCCACTTTCATCCGTGCCTTACAACCCTCTCTCTCCTCTGACATACGGCACGCCCAGCGCCGCCGGTGCGCCGAGGCGCTTACGCACCGCATCGCGCGAACCAATGACCAGCACGATGACGGTGAAGGCATAGGGCAGCATTTGCAGAAAGAAGCCCCAGTAGGGATTGTAATAAAACGGATTCGCCATGCCGAACAACAGCGTCGGCCCCTGGATGTCGAGGATCAAGCGGCGCAGCGCACCGAACGCATAGGCACCGAACATCGCGCGCACCGGATTCCACTGCGCGAAAATCACCAACCCCACAGCAATCCAGCCCTGACCGCCCGTTGTCAATTCGCTAAACCAGCCGGGCGAGATGGCCAGACTGATGGTGGCCCCGGCCAGCCCAGCCAGCAAACCGCCCACAAAGACGTAGAAGTAGCGCAGACGTGTCACGCTGACACCTAAAGAGTCGGCCGCCGCCGGATAATCACCCACGGCGCGCAGGTGCAGCCCCGGCCGCGTGCGATTGATGAGATACCATGCGATCGGGACGAATAGATAACCGCCGTAAACCAACACGTTCTGGTTTGTAAAGAGGATCGGGCCGAGCAATGGAATGGCGGATAACAGTTGTTGTAGAAGTGCCAACCCTCCGCCAAGCAGAGGAATCCCGGACAACCATGCGGGCGAGACAATGGGCAGCAGCGCCACGGTACCGGCCTTGCTCAACCCTTCGCCCAGCACCAGGCTGATCCCCGTGCCCAGGAACGTCAACGCGAGGCCGCTAACGACTTGATCGGACTGCAGCGTGATGGTCAAGAAAGCATGTATCTGGCTGAGCAACCCGGCGGCCAGCATCGCCACGAGTACGCCGAGCAGTGGATCGCCGGTGCTGATGGTGACGCTGAACGCGCTCATGGCACCGATCAGCATCATGCCTTCCACACCCAGATTCATGACACCCGATCTTTCCGCAAAAATCTCACCGATGGTGGCAAACAGCAGCACGGTGCCGGAGGCGACTCCGGCTTGCAGGATCGTAATCAGATCGAGCATGTTAGGCCTCCGTCCGTCGCGCGATGCGCACTCGATAACGCGTAAAGAAGTCACTGGCGATGAGGCAGACCAGCACAATGCCTTGAATCATCTTGGGGATGCCGGAGGGTTGAATCTCACGCCCGGCCAGCAGCAGCGCGCCGAAGAGGATCGAGACGATGATGACCGCATACGGATTGAGTTTTGCCAGCCACGCGATAATGATGCCGGTGAAGCCATAACCGGGCGAGATGGCACCTTGCAAACGATGCACCACGCCGCTGATCTCCGACATGCCGGCCAGTCCGGCCAATGCGCCGGAGGCCATCATGACCAAAACGATGTTGCGTCGGATCGGAATGCCGGCATACTCGGCGGCTTTGGGGTTATCGCCAATCAAGCGAATTTCGTACCCCCACTTACTGCGATTCAAGATGAACCACACGACCACCGCGGCCAGCAGCGCAATGATAAAACCGCCGTGCAGCGTCAACCCGCGAAAGTCTTTGATCTGCGCGGCGAGATCGGAGAGGCGCGGCAGCCACGACGTGCGTGGGAACATGGGTGACATCTGGAAGCCGCCTTCCGTCCACACGGCAAAGATCCAGAAGTTATTCCACGCCACCGCGATGTAATTCAGCATCAGCGTTGTGATCACTTCGTTGACTTTGAAACGCGCCTTGAGGAAACCGGGAATGAACCCCCAAGCTGCGCCGCCCAACATGCCCGCGATCATCATCGCCGGAATGAACAGGAACGGTGAGGCCGTGGCCGGCAGTAGCGGAATAAGGACCACGGCGCTGGCCGCCCACGCGCCGATGTAGAACTGTCCCTCCGCGCCGATATTCCACAGCTTCATGCGAAAGGCCAACGCACAGGCCAGGCCCACCAGGATCAACGGCGTGGCTTTGGTCAACGTATCGGTGATGCCGCCCAGGCTGCCAAAGGCCACATTGGCGATGTGGGCATACGTCGCAAACGGATCGCCGCCCACTAGGGCGATCAGGATGCCACCCAAAATCAGCGCCACAAGCACGGCCGCCAGTGAAGTGATAATCGACAGCCCCGGCGAAGTACCTTTCAGACGTGGCTCAACCTGCAGGGTGATCGGCAGCCGTCGCTGGATAATGTCAGGAGTAGCCGTGGTCTTAGACATGAGTTGCGGCTCCTTGTCCGTAAGGACGGATCTGTTCGAGCGGTGTGCCGGTCATCATCAACCCGATCGTTTCAATAGTCCCGTCGCTCACTTCGCCCATGATTTGCCCTTCGTAAATCACGTAAATCCGGTCGCAGAGCGCCAGCAATTCTTCCAGTTCCTCAGAGATCAATAGCACGCCCGCGCCTGCTTCACGCTCAGTCAGCAGATACTTGTGCACCCCTTCGATCGCGCCGACATCCAGACCGCGTGTGGGCTGCACGGCGATCATCATCTTGGGCATGGACGACATCTCGCGGGCCAGGATCACGCGCTGCAAGTTGCCGCCCGACAACAGCCGCGCCTGCGTCTTCACGTTCGGCACGATGATGTCATACGTCTCTTTCAATTGTTGGGCGAATTTCTCGGCGGCCTTGGCATCCACCGACATTCCGTGCCCGATCGGCGGCTGCTGATATTTCTTCATGATCACGTTGTCGGTGATGCTGAGCGACGGCGCCGTGCCTACATGTGTGCGATCTTCGGGGATATAGGCCATGCCGCCCTGGATGTTCTTGCGAATGGGTTGGTTACTGATTTCTGCCCCATGCAGCCGTACACGACCTTGCTGACACTTGCGCAGCCCGTTGATCACATCGGCCAGCTCGCGTTGCCCGTTGCCGGCCACGCCCGCCAGTCCGACAATCTCGCCACCACGCACGTTCAGCGAGATGCCGCGCACGGCAGGCAGGCCGCGATCACTTTCGGCGTGCACGTCCTCCACGGAAAGGACGACCTCGCCCGGCGTTACCGGTTTCTTTTCAACCGACAGGATGACATTGCGGCCGACCATCAAGCGCGCCAGATCCGATCGGGTTACGCCCTCGGTGCTGACGCCGGAAGCCGTCGTCCGGCCGGCGCGCAGTACGCTCACCCGATCGGCGATCTCCAGCACCTCGTTCAACTTGTGGCTGATGAAGATGATGGATTTGCCATCCTGGATCATGGTGCGCAGCGTC
Source organism: Thermoflexales bacterium (assembly GCA_030834825.1). Taxonomy (GTDB): domain Bacteria; phylum Chloroflexota; class Anaerolineae; order Fen-1058; family Fen-1058; genus Fen-1058. The sequence goes on along the minus strand of JAUQXC010000826.1, from coordinate 14,355 downwards.
TTGAACAGGTCTTCAATCTCCAGCGGCGCCAACACCGCCGTCGGCTCGTCCATAATCAACACCTGTGCGCCGCGATACAACATCTTCAGAATTTCCACCCGCTGCTGCTCACCCACCGAGAGCTGCCAGATCTTGGCCCGCGGATCGACTTTCAAATGGAAGCGCTCGCTCAGTGTGGCGATTTCTTGATCGTAAGTGGATAAGTTCATACGGAAGCGCGGACGATCGAGACCGAGCAAAATGTTCTCCGTCACTGTCTGCGACTGCACCAGCATGAAGTGTTGATGGATCATGCCGATGCCGGCTTGAATGGCGTCGCGTGGGGATGAAAACGAAACGGGCTTGCCGTTGACGACGATGCTGCCCGTTTCGGGATGATACAGGCCGGCCAGTACGCTCATGAGCGTGCTCTGGCCCGCGCCATTCTCGCCCAGCAAGGCGTGAATCTCGCTGCGCCACAGATCGAAATCGACGTGGTCGTTGGCAAGCACGCCGGGAAAGCGTTTGGTGATGCCGCGCATCTCGACAACTTTTTCAGGGGTGGTGTCTTCGGGCATAGGTTGCTCCATCTCCCCTCGCCTGAAAGTGCTGTTCGTTTTAGGAGAGGGGTCGGGGGTGAGGCAAAGGCCAGACCACCTGTGGCAGCCTGGCCTTTGTTTCGGCATTCAGCCGCTGGGGCTGAGTCGTGCGATCGGGTGGTGGTGCCGTAACCGGCAGGCCGTTACTGCAATTTTGGCAGTTCGGCCGCCACGTTTTGATTCCACCAGTACATGCAATACTTACAGGCCAAACCTTCGGCACCGGGTGGGAATTGATCCAGATCGGACTGCTGCATCTTCTCGCCCGCGGGCACCACCACATTGCCGGCATTGTCTTTGATCTCGCCGGCGAATACGTCGAAGCGTGTGAACTTGCCCGCCAGCATCTGCGCCAATGTGTCCTTAACCAGCTGAATATCGGCCGGTGGCAGATCTTCCATGCCCTTGGTCAGCTGCTGGCCTTCCATGAAGCCGTACAGCCCCAAGCCGCCGCTGTCCGCATCAAAGTAATCCCAGCCGGGCTGATAGGTCTTGTCCTTCACACCCTGCGCGATCTTGGTGTAGACCGGTCCCCAATTCCAATAAGGGGCGGTCAGGCAGCGCTCGGCCTTGCATGAGCCTTCATAGTCATAGGTGATGCCCCACTTGCTCTTCGCCATAGCGACGTCAGCTGGAGCGGGCGTATCGGCCCCGGTGAAGACCACCTGCACGCCAGCATCAAACAGCGAGGCCGCCGCCTCTTTCTCGATCACGGGGTCGTGCCAGGTATTGATCCAGCGCACGTCCCTCTTGCACTCAGGACAGGTCTTGGCCATACCCAGGGCAAAGGCATTGCCCAGACGCAGTTCTTCGGGAATCGGGAACGTCGCCATGTAACCCACCTTGGGGTTACCGTCCTGCTTGGCGCGCGACCCGGCGATCATGCCGGCCAGGTACTTCATGTTTTCCATCGCGCCGAACAGATTGCCAAAGTTCTTGCTATTGGATTTGTAACCGCTGATATGAATGAACGTCTGATCGGGGAATTCTTCCGCCACCGTCATCGTCGGATCCATGAACCCGAACGAGGTGGTGTAGATCAGTTCGAAGCCCTTGCGTGCCAGGCTGCGAATCACCTGCTCGGATTCGGTGCCTTCCGGCACGTTCTCCACGTAAGCCACATGTGCGTCGGGCATGTTCTGTTCCAAGTACTTCAAGCCCTCATAGTGCGACTGGCTCCAGCCGCCATCATCATGCGGGCCAATCAGCACCATGGCCACATTGAACTTGCCTGCCTCGACATCAGGAATCTGGAAAGCGCCCGCAGCGGGAGCCGTTGTCGCGACAGGCGCGGTAGTCGCCGCGGGTTGGGCAGGCGCGGTAGTCGCCGCCGGTTGGGCAGGCGCCTGCGTGGCGGGGGCGGCAGCCGGAGCACAGGCCGTCACCAGCATCGACAACATTAATACCACAGCGATGAATGACCACAGTTTCTTAGACATCCTACTCCTCCTGTCAGGGTATTTGAAACGCGTGATGGAACTAAAGCGAAGCGACCGGAATCTGTGGGCGATCGACCTCCTTTCTGTAAAAGACGACGACCGACGACGGGTGGCTGGAAACAAAATTGACCAGCGCCTTCGCGTGGATATGCGCGAAACTCTGGTCAATTGAACTGAGCGTGCTACGCACTCCAGCGGAAGTATGGTCCTGCTAGATATCCCGACCGAACTGCACCAGCGAAAATCATTGTAATCGAGAAAATCTGAATTGCCAACTGAAAGACGTAACGAGTAATCAGTGCTGAGTAACGACTAACCCGCTTGCTGGTGACTAGTGAGCCTCATTCCACAAACAGCGGCACCTTCTGGAACTTCGTTACGTCCACCAGCCCTTGATCGGTGATCTTCAACTCTGGGATCACAGCCAGCGCCAGAAACGACATGGCCATAAACGGATCATGCAGTGTTGCGCCCAGGTTATGCGCCGCGTCCAGTACTTCGTCCATCTGCTGGCGCACCGTCTCGATCGGTTGATCGGACATCAGCCCGGCGATGGGCAGCGGCACTTGTGCCAGTACGGTTTGCTTGTGCGCCACGCTCAACCCGCCACCGCTCTTCGCCACGGCGCGCGCCGCCGTCATCATCGAAGCATCGTCCGCGCAGATGACGACCAGATTGTGATGATCGTGTGCAATCGACGATGCGATGGCGCCCTGTCGCAAGCCGATGCCCTTCACAAAGCCCACCGTATGCGCGCCGGTATTCGCATGCCGATCGATTACGGCGATCTTTAAGAGATCGAGCCCCGGGTCCTGCACGGCCTCGCCATTCTCGATGGTGAGTTCTTCGATCAGATGCTCGGTGACGAGCTGATCGGGAATCACGCCGATGACATGGGCGCGGCGGCCCTGCGCTTCGATGCGGAAACTCACCTTGTCCCAGTTGACGTTCATCGAGCCGCGCACGCGCGCCGCGCGATCGGGTTTGTCGTAGGGCAGCAGTGCGCCGTCCTGGGCCACCACGGCGCCGCCACGCAAGACCAGCTTTGTCGTGACGTTGCGCAGATTGTCGAGCACCACCAGGTCGGCGCGCCGGCCCGGCGTGATCGCGCCGCGATCGTGCAGGCCGTAATAGCTGGCGGGATTGATCGTGGCGATCTGGATCGCCACGACGGGATCGATCCCCTGACGGATCGCGCGGCGAATCACGTAATCGATGCCGCCTTGATCGATGAGATCAGAGGGTTGGCGATCGTCGGTGCACCAGCAGATCCGCGCAGCGGTGGCCGGTGTGATGATGGGCAGCAGCGCTTCCAAATTGTGCGCCGTGGTCGCTTCGCGGATGAAGATGGTCATGCCCAGGCGCAGCTTCTCGCGGGCCTCTTCCACCGTGGTGCATTCGTGATCCGATCGGATGCCGGCGGCGACGTAGGCATTGAGCGCCAACCCCGACAGACCCGGTGCATGCCCGTCGATGATCTTGTCTTTGAAGAGCGTGATCTTGGCCAGCACTTCGGGATCACCGTTGATGGTGCCGGGGTAATTCATCATCTCGGCCAGGCCCAGTACCCACGGATTGTCCTTGAACGGCTCGATGTCGTACGAGCGCAGCGTCGCGCCGGATGTCTCCATGTTCGTGGCGGGAACGCATGAGGGCAGCATGACGAACATGCTGAGCGGATTGTATTTGGCGGCGTCGAACATGTAGCGAATGCCGTCGAGGCCCAGCACGTTGCCGATCTCGTGCGGATCGGTAATCACGGTCGTCGTGCCGCGCGGTACCACGGCCCGGGCAAACTCTGACGGCGGCACCATGCTCGATTCGATGTGGACGTGCGCGTCGATGAAACCCGGCGCAATGACCTTCCCGCTCACGTCGAGCGTTTCTTTCGCGGTGAAACCGCCTCCGACGCCCACGATCTTCCCGTCGGCGATGGCGATGTCAGCGTTGTGCACCTCGCCGGAAAAGACGTTGACGACCTGCCCGCCCTTGAGCAGCAGATCGGCGGGCGCGTCCCCGCGCGCGATTTTGATGAATTGATTCAGTTCCATTCTTTCCTCATTGGTTTTTGGACACGGATTAACACAGAATACACGGATTACAAAGCCCGTGATTGCGAGGAGCGCATAGCGCGACGAAGCAATCTCAGCCATTGGTGTAGATTGCTTCGCCGCTATGGGCTCGCAATGACGTGGCTACTTTCCATTTGGTAAATTTGTTGCTGGATCAATCTCGCCGCTGAATTTCTCTCCATAGAACGCGGCTTCCACTGCAATCAAGCCCACGATGTGACGATTGAATTCTGCCAGTTCCTCTGCGGGCACCCACAGTTCTTGATGCGTACGATTGCCGACGATGTGAACCTCAAACTGTTCGGCGTAACCGTGCTCGATTTCAAACTTGGTCACGAAGCCGGCGCCATCCGGGCCGGTGCTGTTCCACTCGCGCGCGATCTGGGCTGCATACTCGAAGTTCAGCACCGGATAGAAGATGGGCTGGTCGGGCAGGCGCGGCGGAAAGGCCGTGAATCCTGATCGAGCAATCAAATCCAGTTCTTGGGGGCCAACCGGCCGATAAATGATCATCTCTGCCTTATCCGTGTAATCGGTGTCCCGAATCTTTAGCCGTTGATCAACTCCCTGGAAATTCTGTTGTGCCGTTCGATCACCCGTGGCAGATCGACGGTGAGCAGTTGTCCATCCTCCACGACGACGCGCCCGTTGATGACGGATAAATCGACACGCTGCGGCGTGCAGAACACCAGGGCTGATTGCTGATCGTGTTGCGCGCCTGCGTAATCCAGCCGGTTGGAGTTGAAGCCGATGAAGTCCGCACACTTGCCCACTTCGAGCGAGCCGATGTCGTCGCGTCCCAACACCTTCGCGCCGCCCAACGTGGCGAGTTCCAATGCTTCCCATCCAGTGAGGCCCGCGGGATTTCCCATCACTCGTTGGAGCAGCATCGCTTGCCGCGCCTCGGCCAACAGGTGTGATCCGTCGTTGCTGGCGGAACCATCGACGCCCAGGCCCACCGGCACACCTGCATCGATCATCGCGCGGATGGGCGCGATGCCGGATGCGAGGCGCATATTGCTTGAGGGGCAATGCGCAACGCCCGTCTGCGTACGCGCCATCAAGTCGATGTCCTGCGGGCGGACGTGGACGCTGTGCGCATACCACACGTCATCGCCCAGCCAGTTGACCTGCTCGGCGTAATCGACGGGCAGCACACCGAACATCTGCTTGCAGAAGTCATCCTCGTCAAACGTCTCGGCCAGATGTGTGTGTAATTGTACCCCGTATTGCCGCGCCAACGCTGCCGCTTCACGCATCAAGTCCTGCGTCACCGAGAACGGCGAGCAGGGCGCTACCACCACGCGGAGCATCGCCCCCGGCTTGGGATCGTGGAACGTCTCGATGACCCGTACGCAGTCTTTGAGGATGGCTTCTTCGTTTTCCACCACGCTGTCGGGCGGCAGGCCGCCTTTGCTTTCACCCAGCGACATCGAACCACGTGCGGCGTGGAAGCGCAGACCGATCTCCTGTGCGGCGCGAATCTCGTCGTCCAACTTTGCGCCGTTGGGAAAGAGATAGAGATGATCGCTGGACGTGGTGCAGCCGCTCAGGATCAACTCGGCCATGCCGGTCAGTGCGCTGCGGTAGACGGCTTCGCCGTTCATGCGCGCCCAGATGGGATACAGCGTCTTGAGCCAGTTGAACAGCACGGAGTCCACGGCGATGCAGCGGGTGAGTGTTTGATAGAGATGATGATGCGTGTTGACCAGACCGGGTAGGATGATCATGTCGCGGGCGTCAATCACTCGATCGGCTGCGGCGGCGCGATCGGGCGGCAGCTGGTCCGTGGGGCCGACGAAGTCGATCACATTATCACGGACGAAGATCGCGCCGTCAGCAATGGTTCGACTGCGCTCACCACGAGTCGGCTGCCGATCGGCATTCAGCGTAATCAAGTTTTGGATGTTGCGGACAAGTAGGGTGGACATGGGCTATATCCTTCCGATGAATTTACCGCAGAGATTGATAGATATAACTCGGCGTTCCTCGCCGTACCCGACTCTCCACCGGAGAGTCGGCGGCGCGCTAGGCGCAGCGTTCTCAGCGGTGAATTTTAGCGCGGGATGACGTACAAAATTAGAATGACAGACAGCGCCCACAACACGGCATCGATCTGCAAGGCGCGATCTTTCAAGATCACCTCATCCGGTGGCGCAATCTCGCCGCGCACGTGAACCAGGTAGAGATAGCGGAAGATGAGGTATAGCACGAATGGAATCGTCAGCATCATCGTGTGATTGGGCGGCAGGCCCTCGGCCAGAAAAGTGTACAAAGAATAGGCGATGATGGTGCAGGCCATGACGACGTTCAGCATGCCGTCCAGGAATTCCAGGTTGTATTCTTCCAGGATGGCGCGCGAATTGATGGCGCCGTCTTTCAACAGGATGATTTCCTGTCGGCGTTTGGCAAAGCCCAAAAACAGAGCTAACAAGGCCATGCACATGTACAGCCAGGGCGAGAAGCGCACGACGATGACCAGCGGTACGCCTGCGGCTACGCGCAGCACGAAGCCTGTCGCGACGATCAGCACATCGACGATGACGACGTGCTTGAGCTTGAATGAATAGGCCAGGTTGATGGTCGCATACAGTACAACGATGATGCCGAAGGTCGGCTCCAGCGCAAACGCTGCGACGAACGTGAACAAGCCGAGCGCCAGCGCCGCGACTAGCGCGATCGAGATGGGCAACTCGCCGGAGGGGATGGGCCGGTATTTCTTCTTGGGATGCTGTCGATCGGCCCGTACGTCGGCAATGTCGTTGATGATGTAGATCGTGCTGGAGATCAGGCAGAGCAGCACGAAGCCGAGGCTGGTCTTGCCCAGCGGCGTCTGGAAGAACGGGCCGGGCACAAAGAGTTTGGAGTCGAAGACGACGGCGGCAAAGATGAAAATGTTTTTGGTCAGCCACTGCTTGGGCCGCATGGTGCGGAGCAGTCCGCGGAGAAGGGTGAGCATAGGCGGATTATACAATGAACAATTAACAATGAGCAATGATCAATGGATAATGACGATGATCAATAGCTGCACTCGCCCGGCGCGCCACGGGCCAGGGGTGCGGATAGGGCGGAACGGAGTGAGCTCAAATGTGACAAATTGGAAGTGAAGGGGCAAGCAATAAGTAATGCGTTCCGTGGGGAGACTTTGCGCTGATTTCAAACGGCGGTACTATAGGTAAAGTCTTCCGGAGGAGAAACTCGATGACCAACACAAACGTACTTGAGCAGACGGTCGTAACGGCTCTGGCCGAAGCGCTGTGCGACGATCCATTTTACGCGGCGATTACGGTCGATTTTGAGGCCGATGAGGCGGCGCGCCGCGCGGTGTTAACGGAGTACTGCCGCTATTCATTGCGCGAGGGCCGTCACCTCGGCGCAGTAGTCATCCTCAATGACGATCCGCACGGCGGTGCGATCTGGACTTTGCCACAAGCGCCCGAAGTGGTACAGCAAGCCGCTGCTGCCAAGCACGCCGCCTTCGCCGCCTTGCTTGGCCCACGCGGATTCGATAACTATCGCGCCATTCTGGCGTTTATGGAGCCGGCCGCCCACGCTGTGATCCCGGCACACACCTGGTATCTATCGATCCTCGGTGTTGCCCCACACCGGCAGGGACAAGGATTGGGACGCGCTCTGCTTGAGCCTACATTGCGGCACGCCGATCAGAACGGGTCAGGCTGTTTTCTGGAAACGTTCAGCCGCGCGACCCTTAGCTTCTATCGTCGTTTCGGGTTTAACGCAGTGGCCGCGCATTTGGAACCGACAATCGGCGCGCATTACTGGATCATGCTGCGGGAACCGCACTCTCTCTGAGTGCAACGCCTTGCGGAAATAACCCCATCCCGCGCAAGGCTGAGTGCTGACCACTAACCACTGACAACTGACTATTGCTTCTTGACCACTTTCTTTAAACTAACCTCAAACGGCGGATAAGCAATCCCGTTCTCCGTCACGATGCCCGTCACGTATTTGTGCGGCGTCACGTCGAAGGCAGGATTGCCCACTTTCACGCCGATGGGCGCAAAACGCACGCCGTCGATCTCGGTGACTTCGCGCTCGTCGCGTTCTTCGATGGGAATCAGATCGCCGTTGGGCAGGCTGAGATCGATCGTCGAGGTGGGCACGACGGGATAGAAAGGGATGCCGTTCTCTCTGGCCAGCACGCCCACTTTGTACGTGCCGATCTTATTGGCGACATCGCCGTTGGCCGCTGTGCGATCTGATCCGACGAAGCAGATGTCGATCTTGCCTTTGCGCATGTAGTGCCCCGACGCATTGTCCGCAATCAACGTCACGTCGATGCCCCAGCGCATCAACTCCCACGCCGTCAAGCGCGCGCCCTGCAAGCGCGGGCGAGTTTCATCCGCAAAGACCTGGATGCGCTTGCCTTGTTCATGCGCGCGGCGAATGACGCCCAGCGCGGTGCCGTAATCGACCACGGCCAGTGCGCCCGTGTTGCAGTGGGTGAGGATCGTGTCGCCGTCTTTGATCAACGCCGCGCCATGTTCGGCCATGCGCTTGTTGATCTCCACGTCTTCGTCGGCGATCTGCTGCGCTTCGCGGATCAGTGCGTTGCGCACATCATTGGCGGAGTCGTGCGATTCGTCGGTGGCGGTGCGCAGCATGCGATCGATCGCCCAGAAGAGATTGACGGCCGTGGGGCGCGACTGGCGCAGCACAGCGGCCGCGGCTTCCAGATCGCGCAGCAGATCCGATCGGGTCTTGGCCGTGCTCTGCAAGCCGGCCAGCGCCATGCCAAAGCCCGCCGCCGCGCCGATGGCCGGAGCGCCGCGAATCACCATCGTGTGGATGGCGTCCGCCACGCCTTGATAGGTGGTGTAACTCTTGATCTCATAGTGCAGTGGCAGCACACGCTGATCGATCATCAAGACCGTGCCGTCATGCCATTCAAGCGTACGTTGTAGTTCGTTCATGTTAGCCTCCGGGGTCAGGAGTTTAACACTGCGGCGCGAGTTGTCAATGCCCTTGTTTTGGCGACGTTGACACGGCGCGCCGCCTCCGCGATAATCACATCCATGAAAGCACTTTTTCTGGCCCTGGTCACGTTGATTGCATTAGCGGCGTGCAGCATCTCGCCGAATTTCACGCCAACACCGGCGCTGACAAATACACCTGTGGCCGCCGCCACGTCTGCGCTTACTGCCACGGCGACTGTTCCGCCCCGCCCGACGGCAACCTCCACACCGCTGCCCACGCCAACTTTTACGCCCACGCCTCAACCGGAACAGGCGATGGTGGAAGCGGCCGGGGCGCTGCGGGATGGCGAATTCAGCGCGGCGATTCAAAAGTATCAGGCGGTACTGGATGGATCGTCGACGCCCGATCAGGTCGAGCAGGCCCGGCTCGATCAGGCTTACGCCACCGCGCGATCGGGCGATCCACAAGTCGCGATCAAGCTCTTAACGCAGTTCATCGATCAACACCCTGAATCCGCGCGCGTAGCGGATGCGTGGTTCTACCTGGGTGAGATTCACTTCGATCGGGCTGCGTGGCAGGATTCGATCGCGGCGTATCAGAACTACTTGGAACAGCGCGACGATCTCATCGCCGATTATGTGGACGAGCGCATCGGTGACGCTGATACGCAGTTGAACGATCACGCGAATGCGGCCAAGTCCTATGCAGCGGCCTTGACCCAGGCCGTGGCGACCTCCAACGTGGCGAATTTGCACGAGAAGCTGGCATTAGCTTATCGGCAGCAGGGCAACTCTGCCGCGGCCGTGGCGCAATACGATGCGATTCTCTCCTTCGCACAGCAGCCGCGTTATCGCGCTCAGATCCTGCTGGCCGCCGGGCAGACCCTGATCGATGCGGGTGAGACGGAAGACGGGTTTGAGCGTTTCACCGAACTGGTCAACACCTATCCCGATCGCAACGAAGCGTATCAGGCCCTGCTGGCTCTGGTCAATGCCAGTGTGCCCGTCTACGAATTTCAGCGCGGCCTTGTCGATTACTATGCCAGGCAATATGACGCGGCGATTGCGGCCTTCGAGCGTTTCATTGCGGCGAATGCCGATCACGGTAACGCGCATTACTATATCGGCCTGTCGTACAAAGGCGCGGGCAATATCAACGCAGCGCTGAAGGCCTTTGATGAAACCATCGCACAGCATCCCGAGGCCCCGCGTTGGGGCGACGCCTGGATCGAGAAGGCGAACACGCAGGCGGTGGGCGGCGATGTGGCCGGCGCCGTGACGACGTTGACGACGTTCGTGCAGCAGAACCCCAAGGCTCCGCAGGCCCCAACGGCTCTGTGGAATGCCGCCGGGATGTTGGAGGACAGCGGCGACTTCAAACGTGCCATCGAACTGAATTTGCAATTGCAAACGGATTATCCTAACGATGTCAATGCGTCTGAAGCGCTGTTCGATGCGGGACTGGATGCCTTTCGCATCAACGAGCACGAGATGGCACTGGAAGCGTGGCGCACGTTGAGCAACACCTATCCGTTGAGTGAGCTGCACGCCGCTTCGTTGTTGTGGCAAGGCAAGGTTGCGAACGATCGGGCGCTGCTGTCGCAGTTGGCGACGTCGAACACGTACTATGGTCTGCGCGCCGGAGACATCCTCAGCGACACAGCTGGACTGCCCTTCGTGCCGGGCAACTTCGCTGTCGATCCCGACGAAGGCCGTGCCGAAGCCGAACAATGGCTGGCGAACGCTTTGCAGACAACCCCGGAAGCCTTGCGCACTTTGCCCGAAGTTGTGCTGACGGATGCTCGCTTCAAACGCGGCAGCGAATTCTGGCGTCTGGGCAAACTCAGTGAAGGCAAGGCAGAGTTTCTTGCCCTACATGAGGCTTACATCGACGACGCGGCCGTGATGTATGCGTTGGCCATTTACTATCGCGACATCGGACTGTATTACCCGTCGATCGCGGCCGCCACCCGCTTGGTCCGTCTGTCGCCCGCTGGATCGGTCGAGAATGCGCCGCTCTTCCTGCAGCGCCTCGCCTACCCGATCTACTATGCTCATCTCATCCTGCCGGAAGCGCAGGCACACAACATCGATCCGATGATCATCTTCTCGCTGATGCGGGCCGAGAGTCTGTTCGATGGGGCGGTGACATCCTCGGCGGCCGCGGGCGGTCTGATGCAAATCATTCCACCCACCGGCGAACAGATCGCGCGCGATCTGGGCTGGGCGAACTATCAGCAGAGCGATCTCTATCGACCCTTCATCAGCGTGAAGTTTGGCGTGTACTACCTGCGGCGTTATGGCCTCGATTTTCTGGACGGCGACATGTACGCCGCTTGGGCGGCCTACAACGGCGGGCCGGGCAATGCGCAGCGTTGGCAAGCAGCGTCGAACGGCGACACAGATTTGTTCGTGGAGAACATCTCGCTGGGCGAGACGAGATTGTATATCGATCGGTTGAGAGAGAATCTGGCGTGGTACCAGCGACTATACGGCCAATGACAAATGAGAAACCCCACTCCGCTTTGCTGCAGGGACTACGTGACAAAGGCGGGCGATCTTTAGGTGAAGAAGATCGCCCGCGTTCTTTTTTACTTCATTGCCAGGGGTAAGTAAATCGCGTAATGTGTTGAGCCAGTGACGGTGTAAGTGATAAGGGATTGAGACACAGTTCCCAGGTAAAGGCCGCTTCCCGTGAAGGTGTGTGTGCCGCCCATGCCATCAGGTACGGTCCAGTCATCACCCCATTGCCAGACACCCGGAGGGATAGTATCAGTATATTGGTTGGAAAAGACTGGCTCGTCATTAGGGCCTTTTGCCGCATAGGTCAATTCGACTTCGGCGTCACTGCCAGTTTCATTGGCGACGATGATGATATACCGGATCGGATCACGAGGGTTGAACTCAGACTTCCAATTCCAATCATAGTCGGCAGTTGCTGCGCCAGTCACGCGCACCAACTTATCCAGGGAAGTATAGTGCAAAATTGTTCCCTCTTCGCCTACGACCCAACCCTCTTCGGCCGAGAGCATAGTGATCGAATTCAAGGTCTCGGATACCGGACTGGGTACCTCACTCCATGAACTTCCATTCCAGTGCAAGATGATTGAGGGTCGCGTAGAACAACCGTAGCCGCCCCCGCCCACGGCCCAACCATCGCTTGCGGATATCATTGACACGGAGCGTAAAGAACAGGTTGTGGGACTGCTCACTTCGTCCCAAGTACTCCCATTCCAATAGAGAATCACCCCGCCGGTGCCTACCGCCCATCCGCTGGTATTGGAGAGCACATCCACGGCATATAGGGTCTGGTAGGTTGGGGCGTCAACATAGCTCCAGTTACTTCCGTTCCACCGCATAATCACCGAGTTGTAACTGGCAGGAGGTGTTCCTGAGAAATAACAGTAATAGCCTACCGCCCATCCGTCGCTGGCTGAAATCAGATCCACGTCATAGAGGACCCGGCGAGATATCGATCCGGACCACAAATTCCAAGAATCGCCATCCCACCGGAGGATCGTGCCGGCGATTCCGCCTGCTTCGCAGATGCCGTCCCCGCCTACGGCCCAACCATCGGTATCTGAAACCATCGCCACTGAGCGGAGGGGTCCGTAGTTTGGGCTGCTGACAGAATTCCAGTCGTTTCCATCCCATCGGGAAAACTTGCTACCATACACACCGCCCACGGTCCAACCATCGTCGGAAGCGCCCATTTCGACGGAGAATAACGGCGGATCGTCAGACCAGCTATACCATTCATGCCACTCGATCCCATCCCAACGCAGGATAGTTTCACCCCTACGATCTCCATTTGGATAACGGTCCCAATAACCCACCGCCCAACCATCCGTAGTTGATATCATATCCACTGACGTCAAGGCATAATCAACCGGGCTTTCTACCGCGGCCCAAGTGTACGTAAGGGGAGCAGTAGGGGAAGCGCCATTCTCTCGCGACGCTTGCCCGGCTGCAATAAGTTGATGGTGAACGGTAACCCGTTCCGGATTCCGGACGGTTGCAGCGCTTTCACGAGATTGATCCGCACGGGCGAACGCCGTCGCCCACCATACACATATCAGAAGACCAGCGGAAAAAATTGAATAGAGAGCAACTTCTCTTCTCATTGAACTCCTGCGCAATCACGGGCGCCCCGGCCACTGCTAAGGCGAGTGCCTGCCGAACTCTTGTTTCATCACCACGCGGGTTCAGGCTTATTCTTGTAGAGTGGGCTAACTAAAGCCAACAACCAACAACCAGCAACAAGGGAATTAAGATGTCATCATTGTAGGGCAAAGCCTGAGGCGGAGTCAATAGGTTTTCGTGGCAAAATTGCCTGTTTTTTGTGTGGAACAGCATGTGGGCGTTAAGGATCATGCTGCTCGATATAGGAATTGCAATTTTTGACCTGGATATGCTAATACCCATCAGAGGAAGTCTCGCAGGAGTGCGGTACAACGATCTTCAAGCTTCTTCTGATGACTCACTTTATTCTAATGACAATCACCGTCTTGTCGTCCGACCGACTTTCCAGGGCTTGATTTTCCTGGATGAGCCAATCAATGGCATCGGACTGTTCAAGGCGGCGGCAGAACCAGGCGGTTCTTTCTGCATTTTCCAAAACGCTATTTACCAGTGGATTGAACCCGTCGCTCATCACCAGAAGGACATCTTCCCGTTGCAGAGGAAGTTCCCGCCTGACTAAAAAGTCGAAGACCCCCGGTTCACCGGTAAAAGCGCCGTAGCCTACCGGCTCGCCGTTGATGCCCCTAGCCTTGAGGTTGTTCCTGAAATCGCGTCGGATCGCCACGGTTAAATCGCGCAGAGGCAGCGCGCCGCTGCGCTTGATTTTGTCCCGGTACTCAATGACATTGTGCGTCTGGCTGTCGGTTAACAGCTCAAGCGCCGTCCCTCTTTTGCGTACCACCATGGTATCGCCCACGTGCCAGATCTGAGCCTGGCCTTCAATCCCTACCACGACCGTGCCCACCGTGGCACAGTAGTCCACATCCAGGAAATTGGCCTGTGTGTATCTGCCTTGCTTGCAATTCAAAGCATTTATTTCTTGATTGGCAAGCCGCAGAGCCGTATCGACATCCTCAACTGTCACTGGCGATCGAGACACGAGATGCTGATGAATCGTTTCGCAGAAAACTTTTGCGGCTAACTGCCCGCCCGAAGGATTCGGATATTTCCCGGCCGGGGTGCTGGTTATCCCGTCCGCCACGATGAAGATCCCTCGGTCAGCATCGGCCACAAACGCGTCTTCGTTGGGCTTTTCACTGCGTTCCGAATTTTTCACTGAAAAAGAGCTTGATCTGAAAATATGAGG
>JAUQXC010000825.1 GCA_030834825.1 Thermoflexales bacterium | reverse complement strand
GTAGCCGCACTGGGCTACGTCATCGGGCGCATTAAGCTACGCGGCATCAGCCTGGGCGTGGCCGCGGTGCTGTTTGTGGGCTTGTTCTTCGGCGCGCTGCATCCTGATCTGAAACTACCAGAGATCATCTACCTGCTGGGCCTGGTGTTGTTCGTGTACACGATTGGCTTGAGCAGCGCCCGCGGTTTTTTTGCCGCGTTCAAGCTGAAAGGCCTGCGTGATAATGCACTGGTCTTGGGCATGTTGATCTTCACCGCGATCCTCTCGGCAGTGGCGCATTGGGTGTTGTCTTTGCAGGCGACAGTTACCGCGGGGATGTATGCGGGCAGCCTGACGAACACCCCCGCTTTAGCCGCCGTGTTGGAACAGATCAAAGGCTTCGCTCAACCCGGCCAACTGGATCAACTGCTGGCTGAGCCGGTCATCGGTTATTCGGTCACTTATCCGATGGGCGTCATCGGCCTGCTGATCGCGATCGGCGTGATGCAGCGCGTGTGGAAGATAGACTACCACGCCGAAGAGCAACGCCAGCGCGATCTGGCCGGAGTCAATCGCCGGATCTTCAATCGTACCATCCGGGTCACCCAGTCAGCGGCGTGCGGCCATCCCATTCACGAATTGATCCGCACGCAACAGTGGGATGTGATTTTTGGCCGCATGCGGCAGGGCGAGGAGCTGACGCTGGTGCACGGCTGGACGAAGTTCTGTCCCGGCGATCTGGTCACGATTGTCGGAGCGCAGGAAGAACTCGAACGGGTGACCGAATTTCTAGGCGAGGAAAGTGCGGAGCGGCTGGAGCTCGATCGGTCTGAGCTGGATTATCGGCGCATCATTGTCTCTAATCCCAAAGTGGCCGGGCATCAACTGCGCGATCTCAATCTGCACCAGCAATACGGCGCCGTCGTGACCCGGGTGCGGCGCGGTGATGTCGAATTTCTGCCGCACGGCGAGACGGTGCTGGATCTGGGGGATCGCATTCGGGTGTTGACCAGCCGCAATAATCTGGACGCCGTCAGTTCTTTCTTCGGCGATTCGTATCGCGCCGTGAGTGAGATCGACATTCTGAGCTTTGGCTTGGGCCTGGCCCTGGGCCTGCTCGTCGGGCTGATCCCGATCCCCTTACCGGGAGGTGGCACTCTGCGGTTGGGCTTTGCCGGCGGCCCATTGATCATGGCCTTGATTCTGGGCTATGTGGAGCGCAGCGGTCCGATCGTCTGGACGCTGCCTTACAACGCGAACCTCACGTTGCGCCAATTCGGCCTGGTGCTGTTCCTGGCGGGCGTCGGCACGCGATCGGGGTATGCTTTTGTCACCACGTTCACGCAAGCCGGTGGTTTCTCAATTTTTATCGCAGGCGTGATCATCACCTGCGCCACGGCGTTTATCACGTTGATCGTCGGCTATAAACTCCTGAAAAT
>JAUQXC010000077.1 GCA_030834825.1 Thermoflexales bacterium | reverse complement strand
CGTGGTTTGAACTGCTGCTCTCGATGTTGTAATTCTGTCCGGGCCAGCCCGCCTGGCCGCCGATGATCAAATCGAACCGATTGGCCGTGTAGTAGGGGCGGCTCTTGAGACTTCCGAAGCGATCGCTCGCAATTGATCCCAGGCGTTCGCCGCCTAAGAGTGAAGCCCCCATGAACGGATCACCGCCCGAGGCCGCCCCCCAGGCCTCATTGCCGTATTCCAAATGGATCGCCGAGAAGACTTGAGTCCAAGGCTGGACTTGGCCGAGCGCCGCGCGTCGATCGGCATAAGGATGTGTGCCATCGGCGGGACCCGCCAGGTACTCCATCAAGTTCGACATATCGTCGGGCGAGAAAGTTACCGGGATCACGTACCACGGTTCGGCGCCCACCTCTTGGCACAATTCGAGAAACTCGTGCAGCGAGTAATGATACTCGTTGGGAATGCGCTCGTGCGGGCGATAACCCTGTGTGCCGCGCGCCCACGGCACGGCCAACTGCCCGTCCAGCGTCGCGCCCAGTTGCGCGCCCCAGTCGCGCAAGACACCCGGCCGCAGCTCTTTCAAGCGATCGACATAGGCGTCCGTAAAGACCGTGGGGTTGGTATCGTCGGAACGATACAGCGCCGCGTCATCGACCCAGGCTTCATCGCCGGCATCCGGGAGAATGAGGAGAAACCCGACCAACGGATGATAGTCGCCGGGAGCATAAGGCCCCAGCTTATCGGTGCCCGGTGCGACGTAAGCAGCGAATGAGTAATGCTGCCATGTAGTGCTCAAGGCAATCGTCTGATCGATGAAATTGACTTCCCCTTCGCGGAAGAAACGTGCACGCAATTGCGCGCCGGGCTGATTACCTTTGGCCCAGAACTCCAGGTGCCAGTTGCCCTGAATGATCAATAGCTTGCCCGCCGTCTGATCGCCATCACGCCATAGGCTATCCATATAGGCCGCATATGATCCCTCCCAGCCGTTGCCGGGTGAGGTCAGGTGCAACGACTGGTGACCGGGACTGCCGGGGCGGATCGTGGTGGTATCCGGCGTGGCCCACTCACCCGCGGCCGTGGAACCGTTCCAGGTCTTGCGCACGAACATCACATCCCATTGTTCCGGCGCAGTGCCGTTGGAGTTCAAATAGTAAGTGTAGTGATCGTTCTCGTGCGTGAAGTTGGTGATGGTGCCCTGGCGTCCCTGGGCGGGACCATACACGATCTCGTATTCAGCGCCATTCCAGAACCCGACCGGCTGGCCGATGTTGTATTGATCATTATTCCAGGTGGTGTCCCAAAAATCCTGCTCAAAACGCTGTCCGCTGGAACCGGTGGCGGCGTGCGCCACCATGCCATAGACGCCCGCTTCAAAGCCGGGGTTGTCGATCAGGTTCTTGATGTACTGCGCCGCGCCGTACCAGGAACGGGACCCCATGTTGATGCCCAGCCGTTTGACATCCGATACCAGTATGTCGTTTGTGATGGTCACGGTGGTGGCCGCCCGCGGCCCTAAGGCGACGATGTTCCGATCACGCGTCGTGGTAGCGACTTGATCCCCAACGCTCTGCGATGTTGTGCCAGGCGGCAGCCATAGGCCCAATGCCAACTCGGGCAGCAGTAACACCCCTAGAATGAGGAACAGGACGAAAGAGGTTGATTTCTTCACGGTGTTCTCCTTATCCAGCCGGGCAACTCAGCATCGCGCTCGCTGGGTGGGAAGCTGGCAGCCGAGGCGACGAGAGGAATGAACGAATGGTCAATCAGTCAACGCAGCACCAGCGGCAAAAAGACATCGCGGTGCGGCCAGAAAGCGTTATTAGACAAGTCCGACCAGTCTCCGGCAGTACTCTGCGCCTTGAGCGCGTAGTAAACTGTGCCAACGGTATAAGGAACTGACAGCGTGAATTGCTGGAGGCTGCCCGGCGCAGGGGCCGTAAAGGACACCGTGTGGGTGATCGCGGCGGGCCAATTGGCATCGGTGATCAAAGTGTTTGAGTAGCCCAACGTATAGGTGACAGCATTCTGAGGAGCCGTCCAGGTCAGTGTGGCGGTGAGCGTGTTGCTGGTGACGCTGGCATTACTCACTCGCAAGTCACTTACGCGGCCGAGCTCATCCGCCCCGATGCGACTGGTCGCGATGACAAAATCGTCATAGTACCGGCTTTGTGCCTTGGGTGAACCGCCGTTCCAGTAACCGTCTAGCATGATTTCATTGATTTTGTCTGGGGTGTTGCCTCTCAAGTCCACGTCCGTTCGCTCGATAATGAGCTCATCGTCGGCCCAGAAACGGTACAGTCCGTCTGCCTGGCCGGGCGTATTCAGCTTGACCTCCATCTCGAAGCGAATCCAGCGTCCAGTGTTTTCCGGAGCGTTGAAGAAAAAGCCCGATCGGGCAATCGGCAACCAACCCACGCTGTTGGCTTGAGAACTATTTTTGGCATAGACATCGGCTACCGCTTCACCATTTTCGATCCAAAAATGCACAGCGAACACCGTCGTCCAGGTGGAGCGCTGTCGATATCGCACTCGGGCCATTTTGGGAGGAAAGCCTTCAAATCCTTCCTCGAACTTGTGGTACCACCGTACAAAGACGTGATCGGGAAATCCGGCATGGTTCACCTTGCAGACCCAGCCGGCGTCAACCTGTCCTTGAGCGTAATGCTGCTCGAGTGCACGTGCGCCCGTAAAGGCGTCTGCCGTGGTGACGGATAGTCCCAGGCTGCCCACATCTTCATACTTGGTTGTCAGGGGTTGACCATCTTCGAATCCATCAGACCAGATTCGGTCGGCGGCGTCCGCCTGAATGCGCGCGATACCCAGGCCACTGGCCAGCACCGCCACCAGCAACGCCAGCACGCCTCCCCATCTTTTGACTGGGTTCATCATGCTTTCTCCTACCGCCGGACCACCGGCAGATACATCAATTTGTCGGTGGGCATCAATTTGATCGTGTCGGTGTAGAGCGGTGTCGTATCCAACATCGCGTTGAGGGTGACGGTGTACCAGGCGTAGTTGGTCAAGCCATTCAACTCATAAGCGCGCGTCGGACTGAGAATGCTGCTGATGGTGATTGGTACAGTCTGGCTGTAATAGGCGATGCGCCACGTGCCGGTCACCGGCAAAACATCACTGAGATTCCAACTTAGGTTGATGCGGTGATTGCCCGGTGCGCCGGACAGTTGCAGCTTGTCTTGTGGCTCGATGCCGATGCTGCTGAACGGGATTGCCTGGAAACACGCTAACGTGTAAGCGGGTGAATTGGGCCTCAGCGTCAGATCCAGATGGGCTTCGTCCACGAACAACGGATCGGCCTCCAGATTATTATCGGATCGGGCATACCAGGCCAGTGGATCACTGCCGCCCCAAGTGCCCAACGAATACATCGAATTGATCTCCCAGGCGATGTTGCAGGTGAAGGTGCTGCCTTCCGGTTCCAGCCAGTGGGTATTGTTGACCTGGTTCCAGTCGTTGGGGATGGCCGCCAGGGTGGGATAGTAAGTAGCCCAGATGCCGTGCTGATAATCAATGTGCTGCAGGTTGGCGCCGGAACAGTTCTCGTAAACGAGATTAATGCGGCCTAGCAGGTTCCAATTGTTGGGGCAGCCATTTGAGCTGTAGATATTGTTGGCCTGGGATTGAGCGCGCCGATCGGTCCCGTGGGCCTTGTCGGCCTCAAAGATGATATTGTTCTCGGTGAGGTTGTCGCGTCCGCCGCCGTTGAAGGTGGCCAGCCCACGGATGCGATAGAAGACGTTGCCAAAGACACGCATTCCGCTGACGGCGTCATCCAGGTAAACGCCATGCGAGCCACCAAAGACGCTCTCGACGTGGTGGATGAAGTTGTACTCGATGTCGTTGCCGCGATAGCCCCAGTCGCGCCCGGCATAAATCGCGCCCGCGTCGTTGGCCTCGCGCACCACGTAGCCGATCTCGTTGTAACGGATTTGATGTTCGTTGCCGCTGAACAGGATGGCAGCGTGCGGCGCGTCCAGAATTTCATTGTGTTCGACGATATTGCCGCTGCCGCTTAAGCGGACGCCGGGTCGATAAGTGCGATCCCAGCGACCAAAGTGCTGAATCGCCGTGTTGCGCACGTAGTTGCCGCCGGCGGTGAGCGCGGGCCGTGAACCACCCGCTAGGACGACGCCGCCCGATCCGGTATTGGCGACGACGCCATACTCCACGCCACTGTGGCTGCTTGAGGTGAGCTCGATCGCGTCGCCGCCGGTGTTGCGGAAGGTGCAGTTGACGAGGCGGATGTTGTTGCTGCCGCTCACGTTGATCAGATCGCCGCGTGACAGTTCAAAGCTCACGCCGTCGAATTGAATATCGTTGGCGTTGCTGATCTGCACCAGCGGCGCGGCGAGCAGCGAAACGGCAATGTCGCTGCCATTGAGATTGGCGGGCGGCCAGAAGTACAAACGCCCATTCGATCGATCGAGATACCACTCGCCGGGAGTGTCGATCTCTTCCAGCAGGTTGAGCACGGCAAAGGGCTGGGCCATGCCCAGTCCGTAACTGGGTTGAGCGGCCAGTGTGACCACGCCCGAATTGATCGTGCCTGAGAGGGTATCGTCGGCCCACAACGTGCCGAACAGTCCCTGAAACCAAATATTTGTGGCCTGGCTCCAACGTTGATAGCGTGTACCCGGCAGACGGAATGATGTAGCGCTGAACACCTGCGGAATGCGCACGAAGCCGGAGGTAGCGTAATCTTCCGGTTGGGTGCGAGCCTGAGCGTCGCCGGTGCTGTTCGCCAGCGGTTCCATCAGCGGAATGGATTGTGGGTCGTCCCCATGTCCCCACCAGGAGGGGCTGTCAGTGGGCCAGCAGTTGTGTTGGGTGACCGGATCATACGGGGCAATGAACCAATAGGTATGTTCCCCGGTGCCGGTCGTCCAGGTGCAGTGATACAGGTAATACTGCTGCCCGCCGATCAATCCTTCACGTCGGTACTTGGGAAAGCCGTCGTTCGTGCTGCCGCTGCCTGCTGTGCCGCTATAAACGTACGTGCCGGTAACATCCGGCGAGAGCGAACCTGTGACGATGGCGGGGGCGTCCTCGTCGAACGGATCGCTGTGGCCCCGATTGGGCCAACGCGCCAACTCCATCATCTCGCCGTTGAAAGCTAACTCCAACGCCGAGTTGGCGCTGTAAGTGTTATATCCACGCCGCACGAGTGTGCCGTAGTTGCTAATGCCATGCGCTGGCAGATCCACTTCCTGCAGATTGCCTTGTGCAGCGGGAGCCAGTCGGCTCCACACGGGTGAGGCACTTGTCACCACGCTGAACCACGACGGATCGAGTTGCGTGCCTCCAGAGAGACTTGGGGTCTCGCCGGGATAGGCGCGATAAACAATCGGGCTGGTAGACGAGCCGGAGTCCTGCGCGCCGCTCAACGTGAACGTGCTCGATCGTTCGTACACGCCCCCGCGCAGATAAACGATCACACCAGCGGTCGGTTTGGGATTCAACGCGCGGATTTTGTCGCGTGCGCCCTCTAAGGTTGTCGGCGCAGCGATCGTGCCGGCGTTGGCATACACACCATTCGGCGCGACGTAGTAGGTTTGTGCCGTTGGCGCAGCGAAGACAGCAGGCGTGGGGATCAACAAACACACGGCGAGAATGAATATACCTAGTTTGGATAAGTTCATGATGTTATCCCTGGATTTTCACCGCAGCACGATCGGCAAGTACACCAACCGATCGGTGGGCATGAGTTTGAGCGTGGCGGTGTAGAGCGGTGTCATGTTCAACATCGCGTTGAGGGTGACGGTGTACCACGCATAGTTGGTCAAGCCGGTTAATGTGTACGCGCGCGTCGGGCTAACAATATCGTTGAGCGCGCTCGGCACGGTCTGGCTGTAATACGCGATGCGCCATGTGCTGGTCGGCGGCAGGGTGCTATCGATGGTCCAGTTCAAGTGAAGGGTGCGATCGGCGGGTGAGCCGTACAGCACGAGTTCGGGCGTAAATTCATAAGCACCCACGTCGGGAGCGCTTCCTTCATAAGCCAGGCTCACTCCTTGATTGGCGCTCCAGCTCAGCGCCCGATCGAGCGTCAACGTGTTGGCGGTGTAATCAATCCCCACGATGGCGGCTGTTTCAGACTGTCCGGCCAGTTGAACCCGATCGCCGCTAACACCCGCGATAGCGTAGTTGTCTCGAAAATAGCGGGCATCGTCGACGGGCAAGAGCGTGCCACTGCCGCTGGTCGTGGCGCGCGCCAGAAAGGCGCCGGCATTGATGAGCGGACTGCTGCTCTGCAAGCGAAAGTCGTAAGCGGCCTCGTCACGAAACGCCGGAAGCACTTGCAGATTGTGCGCAAACAGTGCGGGGTAGTGTGATTCAAAATAGGCCAGGGTGTCGCCGTTGCCGAACTCTTGGTGGATGACGGCTTCACCGGGGACGTGGTTCAAGATGTCGTTCCGCTCAAAGAAGAATTCCGCCAGCGGCGTGCGATAAACCACCTGCGCCGGCCCCACGCCGAAGCAATCGCCGCTGAGACCTTTGTTCTTGAACAGGATGTTGTTTTTGTAAACATTGTTGAGCGCGTCGCCGCGCACTGCGATGCCCGCGCAATCGTTGTCGTAGAAAACGTTGTGATACACCCGGTTCCGCTGATTGTAGAGTGCTTCGTCGGAGTAGATCTGCATGCCCAGGCCCACGTTGGTGTGATAGAAAACGTTGTAACGAATCACGCCATCCTGCCCGGCGTATTGAATGCCATTCCCGCCTGAAGTGCTGTAGTAAGTGTTGGCGTCGGCAAAGACGTTGTGCTCGATGACGTTGTGCTGCGTGGCGTTGAAAGCGTGCGGCACGGCCGTCGTGTCCTCGCCACAGTCGTAGACTTCGGCGATCTTCTGTTGGGTGTTGGCGAAGTAGTTGTTGCGAATAAGGTTGTAGTTGGAACAGCGAATGCTGAGCAGGCTGTGCCGGCCTTCGCGCAATGTGTTGCCTTCGACCAGGTTGTAGTCGGAATCGATCAAGAGCAGATTGTCGTTGCCGTCCTCCAGCACATTGCCCACAACCTGATTGTGATCGCTGCTGATGAAACGGACGTTGCCCGTGGTCCCGGAAGCGGGCGTATGCAGAAAGACATTGTTGCGAATGACGTTAAAGTGTGCGTTGGTCGCTTCCAGCCAGCGGCTGTCTTCCACGTGCAGGCCTTCGATCGTGAGGTGGCTCACCTGGTTCAGGATAATGCTGGCCGGACTGAAGCTGCCGACAATCACGACCACTTCGGATGCGTAGTTGCGATACGTGATCGGGTTTCCGGCGGTCCCTGAATGCTGAGGGTTAAGCTGCTGGTTGTACGTACCCTGGCGAATCAGTATCAAGTCACCAGGCTGTGCGACATTCGCCGCGCTCGTCAACGTGGAGTAAGCCGTCTGAGCGCCGCTACCGCAGCTACGCGTCGCCACGTTGTAGGTAGTGCAGCTGGCTTGCGCGATCTGCCCGTCGACGTAGTAGGTGGTGGCCGCAGGTGACAGAGCCGGACGACTCAGATCGGGAGCGGGCCGGTCGCCGATCAGATTCACGGGCCGCCAGAGAGCCATGATGATGCTGAAAGCCAGTATCACTGACCCTTGCATCTTACTGCCCCCGCCAGATCAACGGCAGGTACACCAACCGATCGGTCGGCATTAACTTGATCGTATCGGTGAGGAAGGGCGTCATGTCCAACATGGCGTTAAGCGTGATGGTGTACCACACGTAGTTCGTCAATCCGCTCAAGTCGTACGCCCGCGTGGGACTGAGGATATTGTCGATCATGATCGGCACGGTCTGGCTGTAATACGAAATGCGCCACGTGCTGGTCAGCGGCGGTGTCACATTGACGGTCCAGTTCAGGTAGATCGCCTGATTGGCCGGAGCGCCATGGAGCTGGAGCGCCGGTTGAAACTCATAAGCGCCGATATCGTGCACGTTCCCTGAGGGACGAGGCCGACCTTCCAGGTCAGTAGTGACCTCCAGCAGTGAGGTCCCTTTATCAATCGCGAGGCTGCCGGGCATGAGATGATAATCGGCGGCGGAGGCGTTCACAAAGAGCTGGCTGGGTGTGGCAATGACTGAATGTTGGTCATAGCCCAAGGCCTGCCACTGGGCCAGCGTGAGGCGCGAATCACCCTCGTCGACGCTAAAGCGATCCATCACCACGTTATAGTCACTCTCGAACCCGGACAGCGTTGGCGAGCCAAGGGCAATGCTGCCCCGCCAGCTCTGATAGTTGTAGATGATATTGTTGAACAGCTGGTTGTTCGTGTCATTGGTATTGGGGATATTGATTCCCCACCGCCCGTTGGCGGCCATCACGATGGTGTTGTTCAGCACACGGTTGTCATGCGAACCGCTGCCGCCGTCAATCTGGTAGAGCGAGATGCCGCTGGCGTGGTTGTTGTAGAGCAAATTGTTGCGGACGATCGAGTAGGTGACGCCGTCCAGGTTGATGCCAGAGCCGCCGCCGCTGCCGTTCTCGTAAACAATGTTGTTCTCGATCAGGGCGTGGGAGATGATGCCGTCGCCGCCCATGCTAATGTCGCCGTTCATGTGCAGGCCGCAGGCGTTGTTGTGATGCAGGCGGTTGCCGCGGATGGTGGGATAGTCGCTTGAATTGCTGATATAGATGCCGTGTTCCTCGACAGCCCCGTAGGACTCGCAGTTCTCGACCGTCGTGTAGTCGCTAAAGTCGGTGAATAACCCCCAGGTCCCGTTGTTGGCCAAGGTACAGTTGCGCACGGTGACGTGATGCGCGGCATCAATGCGCACACCGGCGCGAGTAGCGTTCTGAATCGTCAGGCCATCCACCACAATGTAGTCGGCCCCGGTGATGAAAAAAGCGTCCCTTTCCCCGCCGCTGCCATTGATCACCACGCCCGCGCCATGGGCGCGGAAGGTGATCGGCTCGCCGGCTGTACCGCTTGTTTCTACGGTGATGCCGCCGGGATAGACACCGGGTTTGATGAGCATGGTGTCGCCGGCTGTGGCGACTTGGGCCGCGTGTTGGATGGTCAGCCACGGCAGCGGCTCCGTGCCGGGATTACTATCGCTGGCCTGGGGATGGTTGCGATCGACGTAGTAAGTGGCGGCGGCCGGCCTGGCCGATGCCGGCACGACCAGCGCGCCGATCAGTACCAGGCAAACAACGCAGAGCACTAAGTTGTTGTGGCGCATAATGACCTCTGATGTCTCTTTCACTTCAGTATCAACGGCAGGTACACCAACCGATCGGTCGGCATGAGTTTGATCGTATCGGTGAGGAATGGCAGTGTGCCTAACATCGCCTGCAAGGTAACGGTATACCAGACGTAGTTGGTCAACCCGTTCAACTCATAAGCGCGCGTGGGGCTGACGATGGTATTGATCGTGATCGGCACGGTCTGGCTGTAATACGCGAGACGCCACGTGCTCGTCGCAGGCAGAGCGGCACTGATCGTCCAGTTGAGATCGATGGCGTGCGAGCGTGATGCGCCGTGCAGGATCAGCGTGGGGACGAATTCCACGGCCCCCAGGTCAGGCGTGGTGCGCGCATGCCCCAGGATGTCGTCGCCGGGAGCGTGCGTGGGATCGGCCGCATTGACGATCGGGCTGGTGGAGGCCGGTGTGCCGTACAACGCCACGAGTTTCTCGAACGCTGCACGGATCGAGGTCGAACCATCGGCAAAGTGATTCGTGCCCGGATTCCAGCGCGGCACGATCAGGCCGGTCTGACTCCCCAATAGCGGATTGGCGATCAGGCGCTGGGCATCGTTCGTGTAATTGACCAACTCGTTCGAGTCTTGCGGAATGGCGGCGCCGTTGTTCCAGTACAGGTTGCGCTCGATCGCGAACGAGGTCGTCTGCCCGCTGGGCGAGTCGGAAAAATCTTCCAGGGTGCCGGTGGGATCGGACCAGACGTTGTTGTAGTAGAAAATGTCCTGATTGGGTTGATTGGGATTGATGCGATACAGGCGCAGCGCAAATGCCAGCGATGGAAAGTTGCCGACGACGGTGTTGTTGCGAAACGTGACCGCGCGCGATCCCATAATGCCGATGGGCGAGCGCAGCGTGTTGGCCGAGTTGCCCAGCATCAGGTTGTTTTCCACCAGCACGCCGTCCGCCTCGAAGTTGGCCGTGGCATCTTCGCCCACCTGGACGAAGCCATACCCCGTCGAGCCTTGCCAGTTGAGGAAAACGTTGCGCCGTACGGTGATGTTTTTGCTGCCCAGCACCCAATCGTCGTCGCTGTTGCTGTCCTTGATCACCACATAGGCGCTGGTGTCGTTGTCATTGGTGCGGCCGCTGCCCGCGAAGTCGTTGAAGAAGACGTTGTCTTCGATAATGACATCGACCACGCTATTGACGTCCATGTGTTCGTCGCTGCCGCTCTGGTTGTAGAACATGTTGCCGCGTACGGTGATGTCATGCGCGCCGTTGTTGATCTTCAAGATGTCGTTGTTGTAACTGTCGTGGATGATGTTGTTGTAGAGCGTCAAATGATGGACAAAGTTTTGCTCGCCGCCCCCATCGATATGAACGACCAGCGCGACTGCACCCTCCCCGCCATGCGCGATGTCGAAACCCTCCAGCGTGATGCCGCTGCAGCCGTCGTAAGTGGTGATGACTTTGTCGGCGGTGTTGCGTAGTCGCGCTTGATACGGCACTTCCGATCGGACGGTAACGCCCTGTGCAAAATTGCCACTGAGGCGCACCCGCCCTACGTATTCGCCGGGTTTCACCAAAATGGTGCTGCCATCGGGCACTTGTGTGAGGGCATAGGTGATGGTGAGCCACGGGTTGACGTTGGTCCCATGGCTGGGCGTATCGATGCCGGTGGTCGAAACATAGTAGACGCTGCCCTGCGCGGCTGATGGCCTCGCGCTTCCAACCGCACCCAGGAGGAGACAGATGATGAGGGTGGAAACCATCATCCGGTGACGACGGATCAGATTGGACATAGAACATCAATTCCTTAAGTTGAGGATTGTGTCAACAGGTTGGGAGCATGAAACGTTGTTCCCTAATGTGCCATTGTCCCTGGCTACAGACAATGGCACATTAGGCCTAATGCGAGGATTGATACAAGGCTGTCATTGAATCAAGACAAAATTTGGGACTAAAGTGTGGGTCAATGGTGCTTGGCACCCGACTTCTCTGTTATGTGGTACACGAATTTCGCTGACCAACAATAGGATATATAGCCTATTTGACCTTGTATATATACATACAAAGGTCATCTTGTGATGTGGATCACAGATCTTTATAATGCTTCTATCTTCGGCAGCACCATCTCCGCTGTCTCCCCAGGAGGTAGAAGTATGTTACACATGTTATCCTGTCATGCGCTCAATGTGGCGCGCCTGCTGGTACCCCTTATCCTGCTCATGGTACTCAGCATCAACTTACCGCTGGCCCTTCCGGCCCATGCGTCGCCCGATCGCTTCACCACGAATACCTTTGACAGTCCGTTATTGGCACCAGACGGCGTCGCCGCCACCTTTAAGATTCATCTGCCGCTCGTTAGAATGACAACCACCGCTGCTTTAGACCAACCCAAGGTTTATTGGGGTGCGTTAGTTGAAGCGCGTTGTCCGACCACGGATGATATGAAACCCGGTGGCCTTTTTGATACTTTTGAGAAACGCGCTCAAAAGAAGATGTCCATTATTCACTGGGGGCAACCCTGGAAAATGGATGGGAAATATTTGAAGTTTCAAACCGAATACTTTACCAACGTTAGAAACCACGGGGCTATTCCCCTGCTGGATTGGGGTTCCTGGCATTTGGGAGACGGAACCAATCAACCGGATTATCAGTTGAGAGACATTTACGAGGGGAAGCATGATGCATACATTAAGCAATGGGCACTGGATGCCAAAGCCTGGAACCATCCGTTTTTCCTGCGTTTCAACTGGGAAATGAACGGCAACTGGCAGTTCCCGTGGAGTGAACAGCTCAATAGCAATCAGCCGGGCGACTTTATTAAGGCCTGGCGACACGTTCACGATATCTTCACACAGAACGGTACCCGGAATGTCACCTGGGTGTGGTGCCCCAATATCTCGGGCCTGACTACCCGGTCGATGGCTTCACTCTATCCCGGAGACAACTATGTGGATTGGACTTGTCTGGATGGGTACAATAAGGACTCGACCTGGATCAATTTCAACACGGTCTTCACCGGCTACGGGATCACCTGGATCAAGAATAGCTATGAGGAAATTTTGAAGGTCGCGCCCAACAAGCCGCTCATGATCGGCGAGTTCGCTTCTAATGAAGCGGGCGACGGCGGCGCGAAAAAGGCGGCCTGGATTAGGGATGCTTTCCTGACGCAACTGCCGACGAAATTTCCGAAGATCAAAGCGGTGGTCTGGTTTAACTGGGACGATCGAAATTCGGCTATCACTTTCCCCATCGAAAGTTCGGCCGCATCCATCAGCGCCTTTGCGGCCGGGGTAAAGCCAGCCTACTATGCCGCCAACAACTACGCTAATTTGAATCAGTCACCCATTCCGGCTTTGCCTTAAGGCTGAACCACGCAGCGGGCGGGAGGAGATGGCCCACCCGCTGCGTGGAGTTCTCACTGAGGCTTAGCTTTCTAAAGATGGAATTGACTGTGAAGCAGACGTGGAGGGCAGGCGGGCCTGACGGATGGTATGTGCCAGGCTGGGCAACAGGCCCAGTGCGATCACACTTTGGCTAATGAACCAGGCCAAGCCAATGCCGGTGATCCCCATGCCCGAGAGCAACAGGTAACTCAGGCCCAACATCAACAGACTGAAACATCCTTGAACGACGACAATTTGACGGGGCTGGTTGCGTACCCGCGATACTCCGATAAACCAGGCGGTGATCAGGTTGGGCAAGGCTCCCAGAGAGAGCCAACGCAGTAAAGCCGTGCCTTCCCTGGCATAGGCGTCACCAAAGAGCTGCAAAATCAAGGGTGCCCCTAAGAAAATCACGATCACCCCCGGGATGACCAGTCGCACGGTCTGTTTGAAAATGCGCCAGCCGTAGTGGTTGAGCTGCGTCTCATCGTGAGCGGCTTCCACCGTAAAAGATATCGCCATGTTCAACGCCACCAGTTGCAACGAGGTTACGATCATCCAGGGGGGATAAAAGTAAGCGTTGGCGCGCGGGCCGGCAAACGCCGTCACCATCACCGGCAATAACGCGGTTGAGGCGAGAAAGAACAAGTTCCCCAGGTAATTGCCCCCCATGAACTTGCCGATAGTGCGCCGGGATAACGGCGCGGCGCGCCCTCGCGTGTCATGCACGTGTTGAGGAATCAGTCGTTTGAAGATCAACCAGTTGACGGGCAGCAACACCAGCAGGACTGCAATGTTCCACGCCGTAAAGATGCCTGCACTTTGCATGGATCCGGCCAGCCCGATCAAGAGCAGGAGTTTGGCCAGCGCAAATACGGTGTTTTCCAGTGGCACCCAGACGGCTTGCCGCAGACCTGCCAGCACGCTGTCCTGCAGGGTGAAGATACACCAGACCATGGTGGCCAGGACAAAGGAAATCTGCCATTGGACGCCGGTGTTGACCGTTGCCAGAGCCGGCTCCCAAACGCTTAGGCGGAGCGTAAAGATGAAGCCGGTGATAGCTGCTACCAGCGCACTGATTAAATAGGAATAGGCTACCAGGCGGCGTGTGGCCGTCCCGGCTTGGGGCACAAATCGGATCAAAACACTGTTCAAGCTGAGCTGCGAAACGCCCGCTAGAAACAGCATGGCGGAGATCAAAGCTGAGTTAAGGCCCACGACTTGAGTGGAATAAAAGCGTGCCGCCAGGATCCAAAATAAAAAGCCGAGGCCTGAAGTTGTGGCAGAGCTGGCAATCAGGGCATAACCGTTCTGAAAGAGCGGCTGACGCAGATGTGTTACAACCCGCGAACCGGCTAGAATTTCCCGGCGCGAGCGGATCGGTTGAGTAGAGATGGTGTCAGTCATAAGCTGTCAGAGAAAATATCCTGTCTGGGGCGCAGCGCCTGTTCACGCCCGCTAAGCTATCCTTCCGGTTGTTGAGTAGCGAGGGCGATTTGTTTTCGGCGGTTGGGCCGATGGACGATCTTTTGAACCAGCCACTGGCGGAAGTACCCGGCGACGGTGATAACCAAACCGGCGAGGATGGCTCCCGCCCGCGCCAGACCCATGGGGTCACGCGCGAAAAAGGCTTCGCGAACTCCCCGCAGGACACCCTGGGGCAAGGTCTTCCGCACGTAAGTCCACTCGCTGGCCAAGCCGGCACTGACGCCCACTTGTTGTGAGACCAGCGCCTTCGATTGTCCTTCGGCATAGCAACGCGCGCGAAAGTAACTCCAGCGCGTACGTTTGGCGGGAACCCAGTGATGAATACGGACCGCCGGTTCGTATAAGAAATTCTTTTGCGGCCAGTGCTGTTGGGCGCGAATGCACAGCTCGGTTTCTTCACAGCCCAGCGGCTGGTTCCCAATTCGGCCAATGTTGGTGCGAAATCCTCCCACTTCACTGAACACTTCACGTCGCAGGCACATGCTGCCGCCAAAGAGATTGCGTACCGGCGCTTGTGTAAGGGGTAGGCCACGATAGGTGCAGCCGATGATCCAGTAGAACTCTTCGGGCAACCAGCTGGGACGCCGTCCTTCCCAGACCGGCGTCACTCGTGCCCCGGCGCCCAGCACTTGGGGGTCCCGGCAACAGTCGGTTAGTTTTTCCAGCCAGTTTGGTTCAGCCACGGCGTCGTCATCCAGGAAGGCCAGATAGGCGCCTTGCGCCAGGCTAATGCCGGTATTGCGCGCTCCTGATAAGCCGCGTGTGTCATGGTTCTCCACAAGGATGGCCTCAGGCCATTGTTCACCCAGGCGGGCCGCCAGGTCTGGATTGTGATCGACCACGATGATCACTTCGCGCGCCTGGACGCTTTGCGCGTAGACCGATTCAATCGCGGCGCATAACGCAGCCCAGCGTTCTAGCGTATAAGTGCAAATGATGACTGAGACGTCACGTAAGGCCAGCTCCATATTTCTCCGTTCCCTTGAAGACCTGCTGCATGACTTGTCGGCTCCAACGCAGGCGGTGCCATAACCGGGCGCGCAGTCGTTCATAGCCGGGATTCAGCTGTGAAGTGCGATCACGTAATAGCTCGGCAAATGCGCCCGGCACCATCGTCCCCGCTACGAGGAAGCGCGACAAGGTAAAAACATTTTCCTCGATTGAGCTCCTTCTATATTGCACGGCACAGGCCGTTGCATAGCCGGCGTCCCGGACCAGTCGTTGAATCGTCGGTCGGTGATAACCGTAAGGATAAGCAAAGCTGGTCACTTCACTGCCCAGGCGGTCTTCCAGGATTTGTTTGCAACGCGTGATTTCAGCTTCAGCACGGGCAGTGGACAGCACATCCAAAGGTAAATGCTGATGACTGTGTGCGCCACATTCGATGCCCTGCGCCTGGACCTCGGCCACTTGCGGCCACGTCAACAATGGGCGGCCTGCTTCATTTTCCCATTGCAGCCAGCGGCTGGTATCGCCGATGAAAGCCGTGGGCAGATAACGGGTGGCTGTAAAACCATAGCGCTTCAGCACGGGCAAGGCCGCTGTTTGAAAATCAGCGAAACCATCATCAAACGTCAAGACCACCATCCGATCGGGCAGTGGCAGCCCCAGATTTCTGCGCTGCACATACTGGCTGACGGTCAACGTGGTATAACCCTGCTCGGCCAGATAGGCCATCTGCTCGGCAAAGCGCGCGGGCGAGACCGCAAACTTGCGGAAGCGCGCGTGTGCATCATCTGAAATGCTGTGATACATGAGAATGGGCGGCCCCATTCGGCGCGGCATCGCTCGCATACTCGCTGTTCTTTCCCCTTACTGGCTGGATGGCTGATCGACCAGGCTGGATTCGAGCACTTCGTGGCTGCGCCCGCGCGGCGTCCGGCCGCCCGCAAAATCGATCACGCGCTGGTAAAAGTGCTCGAACTGTGGCACCGCGACGCTGGCCGTGAACAGCCTTGCCCGTTCGCGTGCGGCCAGACCCATTTGCTCGCGCTGTTCCGGGTGAGCCAACAGTTTCTGCATCGCCTGGGTCAAGGCTTCGACATCTCCCGCCGGTACCAACAATCCTGTCTCGCCATCACGAATCATATCGGCATGCCCGCCCGGTGTCGTGCCGATGACGGCCTTACCACGACTCATTCCCTCATAGACCACGCTGCCCAGCGGCTCTGCTCCCAAAGAAGGTGTTACCCCAAACAGGCTTCTATCCCAGGCCGCCATGACGGCTTGATGGGGAAGATTTTGCAGCAAGATCACGCCCGGTGGATACGCCTGGGGTGAGTCGTGTTCTACTGTGCCAATCAACACCAACGGCGGCGGCGCGTTGAGACGGGCATAAGCCTCCAGTAGCTGATAAACCCCTTTGAAACGCCGCAGCGCGCCTACATACAAAATGAACTTTTCAGACGGTAACTGCTCCAGGTAGGGTTGCACCTGCGGATCATTTTCCAGATTCTGATCGGCGTCATCTTCGCGGAAGCTGGGAATCACAGTTTCCACAACCGATCGGTTGCTGGTCGAATTGGGCTTGTGCTCGCCTAGAAAATCGCGCCGGGTAATCTCTTGGGTGTAAGTACTGATGTTGTGAATGCCGTGCACTTTGCGGCGCAGCAGATGACGTCCCAACAGCACGCCCCAGGTGGCGGTCCAGCCTTTTGAAGTGCCGTAGAGCTTATCAGCGCAACCGAGACACTTTGCCAGAGCCGGTCCGCTGCAGATGGTCGCGCCTTGATAAACAAGTATCCGGGTGGGACACCCATAACCATAGTCGCGTGTGGAAATTAACAACGGGACATTTAATCCCAGCAAGGCCGCGGCCACCGAATAGGTGAACCAACCGTGAGCGTGAATGACCTCGGGTTGAAAATCTTTGATCAACCGGCGCAGCGCCAGTACCGTGATCGGATCAGGAAAAGGCGGCTGATGCCGCTGCATCCGGTCCGTCAGAGATTGACGGCGCAAGGCGCGTAGCTGCTTCAGGCGAAAGACTTGCACCTGGGCGTCATTTTCTTCTTCGGGCAAGCCATCTTGCCAGACGGTCGCCACGTTGACGGTATGCCCCCGCCGCTGCAATTCATGGGCCAGCAGCTGGGTTTGTCGATGAGCGCCGCCGATGAAGGGTGGGTAATGATCGCTTGCCAAAAGAATTCTGAGACTCATAGTCCTTAATCCTTTGCTTGCTGTTCGCCACGAACAAAGCGGACACGCCGATAAACTTGTTCCGGTGCATCACTGCGGTAAAGGCGTGCTTCGATCGTGCTGGTGACCGCCGGAGTCGCTGCCAGCTCGATCGCGGTCTGCCACGAGCCGCCCGGTTCTAATTCCAAATCGGGCCACCGTTCCAACAAGCGTCCATTGTCGAAGAGTTGGACGTTATAACGCGTGATATCAAATTCCTTGCTATCCACCCCCACACGCAGCTGATTTGAGCCGTTTTCAGCGGGCACCATCCACAACAGGGTGTAGCCTGAAACGTTGGGGTTGGGAGTGGGGACTCTGGCTAGCTGTAAGGCTGCGCCGGTGACAAAGAGGGCCAGGCCCAAGAGCACGCCTTCACGCACGTTGGGTTTGAAACGGAATGTGTCCGGCGAATAAACCGGCTGAACCAATGAACGTCTCCGCCAGGCGGCAAGCAGAGCTGCGGCCAGAGTCACGCCTCCCAGGGCCAGACTCCAGCTGGTGAGTTGCAACGACTGCTTGAGTACATGCAAGCTCAGGCCCACCAGGGCCGTCACCGCTAAACTCAGACCCAGGCTAAAAAGCACCCGCTGCGGAATGTCGAGGAAATGCCCTGGAAAGAAGGCTGCGGTCAGGGCATAGCCGGGCAAGATTAAGACCAACAGCACTGCGCAGAGAATGCGCAGAGGCAATACCCCGGGCATGGCCAGTAGAACCACGACAGCCAGGATGGCGACACCGACAACCAGGATGAGATCATTTAACTGACGTAACATTGCGCAAAGTCCTCACATCATAGATGACGATGTTGCCGCTATCCAGCAGGCGGCCCACCTCAGGTCGGCTATCGAACTTTTCATAGATTTCTGGAGCGAACAACCCCTTGGGCACTAGGGCTTCGCTCTCAGGCTCGTCAAAGTAGTAGCCGGCCATATTGTTCCAACTGACCCGGCGACGATCGACCAGCACGTATTCCACCTGTTGTTCGCGCATCAGCTCCAAATGCCAGTCCTCAATCAGCTCGGCCCCAATGACTTCATTGACGTTGAGATTTCGACCGACCAGCGGATTTTGTCCGCCATAGGCCAATAGCAGGCGGCCATTGGATTCGTCAGCAATAAGGGTGTGATCGGGACCCAGTACACTGCGCAGCCAACGCGTGGTAGCCATGCCTTGTGGTTCGATTTTGAGCTGGTCGACTTTCACTTGCAGCGGTCGGCTGAGCCGCAACAGCGGTGGCCAGCCGGCAATGATGCCGCCCATGAAGATCAGGGCGATACTGGCCATGATCAAGACCTGACCGATACGTGTCATATTGGGAGAATTCCACCACTCGATCAACGCCAGAGCCAGCACGAAAGCGACGCCTAGAAAA
The DNA here is from genome assembly GCA_030834825.1 of Thermoflexales bacterium. Classification (GTDB taxonomy): domain Bacteria; phylum Chloroflexota; class Anaerolineae; order Fen-1058; family Fen-1058; genus Fen-1058. The sequence continues at coordinate 1,942 of JAUQXC010000077.1, read as the reverse complement.
ACGAACTCTGAAGCCCGATTGCCTGTTTCCCATGCCGCCGGGCTGAAGCGCAGAGCGAGCATGGCAAAGTACAAAAGAGTCGCCCCTGCCAACAGGGTGGCGACAGGATGGTGACGATATTGCTGCCAGATTTTGCGCAAGCCAAAAGGCACACCCAGCGCCAGTAGCAACACGGAACCAAAAGCGATCAGACGTTCCAGTATGGGCGCGGTATAACCCGCTTCCGATTGGAATAGCTCACGTGCCGTTGATTCGCCAATAATGATTTGAATGATCGACGTGAAGGCGCGGCTGAGCACCGGCGCAAGATAGCTGGAGGTGGCGCTGGCGATGAGGATCTGCCAGAGTAATGCCGAACCCAATGCCATAAGCGCCAAGTCGCCCGGCCCGCCGCGATTCTCTAGAGCGGTTTTGACGTTGGCCTTCAGGCCACGCGCGCGCGCTGCTTGAGCACCTGAGCGGAGGCGTTGCCCATAACCGCGCACTAATTGTCCCAGGGCGGTTTCTCCCGCATACCAGCTCACCACACCCAGGGCACCCGCTTTCATCGCCACATGAATGCGGAAGCGCACGATGAGGGCCCAACAGATGAGGAACACCACCAGGAAATAGGAAGTCAAATGATGCGTAATCACTACGGCTTCAATGCCGATCAGGGCCGCCAGGGTAAGTGCCACGCGCTGGCTACGCAAGGTCGTGTCGGCCCGCCGGGCTGCCAGGTAGAGCACAAAGATAGCCAGAGGCAGGGCCAGTGACTCATAGGAATACTGTACGCTCCAGAACAGGAAGTTGGCATGTGCGGTATAGAGCAGGGCGGCCATGCCGGCCACATGGGCTGAGCGGCTAATCTGTTCAACAAACAGGAACAAGGCCAGCATCGTCACGAGGCGTGCCACCCCCAACACAATGATTCCGGAATCGAAGAGATTGAGGCCGCTTAAGGACGACAGCGATGCCGTAACAGTCTCTAAGCCAGGATACGAAGGTGTCACCGGCAAAATGGGATTGGGCGAAAACAACCGGCCAGTTTCCAGAATGCGGTTCCCGTTAAAGTAATGAATCAATTCGTCGGAAAAGGTGAAGGCTTGCGGGCTGTGCATGATCTTGACCAGGTACAAGCCCAGGCCGAGCACCATCACCAAGCCAATCCGTTCACGGCGTGTTGGGGCACGTGAAGCCAACCGGCCGCCAATGGGACCGACCAATAAACTAAGACCAAGCCAGAAGAGCAGCTCATAGCGGCCCATGCCTGATCGAGCTAAAGTGTCGGCGATGGACACGAGCGCCAATCCCACCGCGCCGATCAGGCAGAGGATGGGCAGTCGTCCCCAGTTGCCGGTATCAATCGTGATCCAAGTCCGAATCGTAAACGGCGCCGGGCGAGTAGGCGTCTGGCTGATGACTGGAGTCTCTACCTCTAATATCTTGTCTGTGTTTTCCATAGGCCCTACTTTGTCAAGGAATGAAAGCCTACCAACTTCAGGCCGATACACTCCTCTCTGGCTCAGTGATTAACGCGCACTCCGTTGTTCTGGCGCCAGCTTCTCATTGAGGACATGCATATCGAAGCGGCCGCTGTTCCAATTACGCCGATCCCACTCGGCGATGGGCAGATCGGCTTTAAACGGATAAGTCTCACAGAGCTCATTGCGCAAGATAACTTTTTGCGGCTGCATGCCTTGCAGCAGAATCGAGTAAGGGGTCATGGTCCAGTGTCCCAATAAACTAGCGGCACTTTGCTGCGAGATGCTTGACTGCGGCACACAGGCCCCTGGATTGGCCGCCACAGCTTGTCTGATCCTGTAATCCAGATTGGTCCAAGAGAGACTCTGGGTAACCAACACCAGTAGGAAGACAGCCCCGATCATTTGAGCGGTCCGGCGACGATGGCGCCACAGACTTTCCGGTTCAGGCAACCAGCCGGGCCGATGAATTAAGCTTT
>JAUQXC010000824.1 GCA_030834825.1 Thermoflexales bacterium | reverse complement strand
GAGGAGTGGATGGAGCAGGGAATGGAGGTCGTCAGCTCATCGTTGGCCCATTTTACGTGGATACTGCCGCACCGCTTACTCCCACTCTTTGGACTTCTTCACCGCCCGTCAATCAATGGACCAACCGGGATGTTATCACCGTAACTTGGCATCGTCCAGACGATGTCCACGAGGCCGGAGTGAACGCCTACTCGTTCGATTGGCGAGTCGATTGGAGTGTGGACACCACACCCGATCTCACCACGACAAACGACTCTATTACCTGGGTCAGTGGCCCACCGGACGACGGCCATTACTATTTCAATGTACGCGCACGTGACCAGGCGGGCAACTGGGGTCCCCAGGGGCATTTTGGACCGTACCTGGTCGACTGGACGCCGCCCACCGCACCAAACATTTACTTTACCTCCCCCCAGACTGGAACGCCCAGCCTAGATACCACCATCGATGTCTATTGGGACCGTCCACCAGAACCGGGAGGCAGTGGTGTGTATGCCTACTCTTTCCTGTGGGATCGTGCCGCCACGACCGTTCCGGACGAGATCTCAGAGTTGGATAGTTCCGAACCGTACATCATACACACCAGTGACCCACTGCCCGCTAGCACCGGTTACTACTTCCATGTGCGTGCCAAAGACCACGCGGGGAACTGGGGGCCAGCCAGTCATGTGGGACCATTTAATATCAGTATTCCCGCTGCCCTATTCGCCAGCCACGGCAGTGGAGCACCCGGTAGCGACGTCATGCTCACTGGCTTAGCCTTTGCTCCCAACATTACGGCCAGTATTTACTTTACTTCTTCTAATGATTGGTCTCAGCCCCAGTATGTTCGCACCTCAGCGGAAGGCACCTTCCAAACGCTTTACATGGTGCCACCCAATGCCAACCCTGGGAAGCATGGATTTGTCGCGTTGGATAATGAGCGAATGGCGTCTGACTCGTTTACCGTGATCCAAGGAATGGGACTGACGGCCAAGCCTGATGTGCTAGCACGCGGCCAGAGGCTGTATGTGACCACCACCCAACTGAGCCCTGCCACGGGTCACTTGGTAGTAGAATCCAGCGCTGGCCACTTGTGGGGTCCGACAGCGCTGAATGGCAACCAATCGAAAAATATCAATCTGCTCATCTCGAACAGCACACTGTCTAATACGTACCAGCTCACCGTCACCAATCGTATCAATGGGATTGCGGTGCAGCGTGCGCTGGACTGGTTCCGCATCATCACGCCCACCCCGATCATCACCCCAACGCATCCACCCATTTTGTGGATGTACGCTTATGACGGCAACCGCGGCAAGTACATGTACTTACATCGAGCTTATAGCGACTATGCGGATCTGTCTGCGCGTGCGCCTTGTTCAGTGACACAAAGCCTCTCTGGGGTGTGGGGGGATGATGGTGAGTGTGTTGCCGTAAACCATTCTTTCCGTTGGAAGACACCTGATGGAAACTATCCTGTCTGCCAGCAGCCTTATTCGGACAACCCCAGCTCCTCCTATTGGGAGTTGACTGAGATGACCTGGCATGAGCACCAATCTCTCGTGTTCGAGCCGAATGGCAATGCCTATGATGGACACGACAATGGAAACGGCATTCAAATCTATGACGGCTGGTACGATGCGACGGCCGATCCTGACCTGCCGGATTGGAACCTCGAGTGCGAAATGCCCCATGGTCAGTACGAGCTATGCCTGCATGTAACTGGCCGTGCCGACAAGGGTGGCGAGTTTTTGACGACGGTGCTTGATCGCGACCTCATCTGTTGGCCCTTTAGCGTAACGCCTCCGTCGCCGTTTATCGCGCCGTATTATTTGAAGGACCAAGCTACGGGCCACACCATTCCAGCCTCAGCCAACCCGCAAATTAGACTTTCAGGTACAACGGTGGGATCTTGGGATGAGACACACCCTCTGCCAGTTGATCAGACGTTCACGCCCGATGCTACCGGCCGGATTACAGCCACCTTGCCTGAAGGCAGTTACCGTTACACTGCCTTTGCTTGTGGGTATGAGATCGACCGCGGTAGAGTCAGCGGGCGTGGTCAGCTGCCGGTGAGCACCAAAGTGTTGACACCCACTCATTTCAAAGGGCCAGCCGTGCTGGGCGTGGAAGCTAGTCAGCAGACCTACCTGACACCGTATGGCAAGATTGGTCCGTTCATGTCGTTTCAGGGCGCGCCGGACCAACCCAACGAGGTGCCGATAACCTTTACGATCAAGTTCGATTCCAACATGGAGGTTATCAATAGCGTCAGAGTCAATTTACCCACTTTGCCACCACTACAAGCGCAACCGATCCCTGGCAAGCCCGATCAGTGGTGGGTCAAATTGAACATGAATACTTTACCGCCTGGCGACCTGATGATGGAAGTACAGGCTACCGGTCGCTATTCAGTAACGGGTGGGTGTGGGGATGTCAGTACGCCTGAGCCTGGCCCCATTTTCAAGGTGCCCATTGTCATGGCCAAAGCGCCCACTTGGGCGACGACGACCAGCAGCTGGGTGCAGAAAGACGAATTAAGCTACCGCAACGGCGTGTACACGCTGCGGGGTAGTTTCAATAAAGGCAATTTGGGACTGCCGTTGGGCGACGAGTTATCCATTTCGCTGCCATACCTGGGCACGATTGAAAATACGATAGATGCGAATGTATTTGTGACTGAGACCTTTAGTAGTCGTGATGGTTCGTGGAACGCCTTTGCTGACTTTGTGGGAGAGGCTACAGTCATGTGTTTGCCTGGGTTGACGGGGGAAGGATGCCGTAACGTCAAAAGCATGAAGCTGGAAGCCCTGCCTCAAACGGGCTTGGTTAACTCAGCGGCCGCACCGTCATTCCCGACCCAATACAACGGGCCAACCACGCCTTTGTTTGAACCGATCGAGTTTGGACCGTGGACGGTCTACCAGGGGATGATAGCGTCTTATTGGGGCGTGATCAATGTTAACCTCAGTATCAACTTTGGCGTCGAAACGTATGCCACGGTGACACCTGGCATTAAAGACAATTTTGAACCAGCCATCACGTTAACGCCAGGGGCTGTTCTCAATGGCAACATCAGCCTGTGGGTAGACATTCTCTTGGGCATCGCTTCGGCAGGCGTGGATGGTTCACCGAGCTTATGCCTGAGCCTGCCAGTCAACGTCGATGGAAGTGGTGCCAGGGCCGATGGCGTGAATGTCGGGTTTAAGCTCAACGGCCGTGTCTGGGTGGAGGCGTTGTTCTGGGAAAAGTCCTTCGGGCCGTTCGAAATTTTGAAAGTCATTTCCGGCCAAGACTGCTTTTTGGGCGGAAAAATATGGAGCGCGGCCGCGAGCGATGAACCTCCTTCAGTGCTGGCTGCGCCAGCCTTGACGACGGACGGCTATGGACACGCCTTGGGCACCTGGATCCATGATGACAGTAATCACCCGCTGCGGAACCAAGGCGAGCTGTACGCCGCCTACTTTGATGGTGCGACCTGGCACGATCCCGCGTCGGTGGCCGGCAGCGCAAGTCTGCTGGTGACCGATCCTGCGGTAGCCTTTGTCGGCCCGGCTGAAGCCGTGGCCGTATATGCCACCAATGCTCCGATTGACTCGGATCCTTACACGATGACGGTGGTCAACAACCAACTGGCCAACCAAAAGATATCCTACAGCAAATGGAATGGGAGTTCCTGGACGACGTCGACCCCATTAGCTTTTGGGGGCGGTCCCCGTGGGCGTGTCGCCATGGCAGGTGACCCGCTGCATCAGCGCGGGATGGCCCTGTGGATTCATGATGTGAGCACCACTGTTACCAAAAGCTGGCAGGTCGAGTATGCAGTCTACGATGCTGTCTCAAATTCTTGGACAACTCCGGCCCGCGTCGGAAATGCTGGAGCTGCTCCTCCCCCCAATAGTTTGGATGCCGAGGTCTCGTTAGCCTTTGGCCCCGACGGCAAAGCCAAAGCGGTCTGGGTGCGTCAGGCGGGCGCTGTGCCCAACTCGCTCAATAGCCCCTTCAACAAAAACGACTTACGCAGATTGGTCGTAGCAACTTGGGATCCGAACACTGGCCAGTGGTCGGTAGAGGTCGGCCCTGCAGGTTTGCCCACGGGCGCGCTCATGCCCGACGTCGCCTTTGATGACCAGGGCCACCCCATGTTGGCCTACGCCCTATATCTTAAGGACCGGGATGGCACCACTCCCACTGGACTGGGAAACAACAATTACCTGGGCTATGCCTTCTTGAGTAGCGGAGCGGAATCGAATCACCCCGACGAAGTCAGCACCTGGAATGCTTATATCGCCCCCGACGTCAAAGGTGTGGAACGTCCACGCATCGTCATACTGCCGGAAAATCAGGCCGCCATTCTCTTTCGCGGTTTTGGCGCGCCAGGCACGCCCGAGTTTGCGGGCGTCGCCAAGACACTGACGGTAGACCTGCTGGATGCAAATTACGCAGCAACTAACGCAGCCCCCATCACGGCGGGTCATAGCTGGATGCACACTGGTGTGTCTACGCGCCGGGTTTATGCGGGAGGCCAAAAGATCGTATCGCAGATGGTGGTCATGGGAGTCTACAACCTGGGTGGTCCAGCCGCGCGTCCCAACATGTCCGGCGCGCGCCTCCAAGATGTGGGTCTGCCCGGTGACGATGTTTTAGCTACGCATGTGCCCATTCTGCCCGACCTCTCCATTACCACAGAGGACATCCAGTTAGCCGAGACACTACCCCTCTCTGGTACATGGGTTCCGTTTACCGTGACGGTGCGCAACCTGGGCCTGGCGCGCAGCCACCAGCCGGTCAGTGTGACTTTAATTCAAGATGCCGGTACGGCCTTTGAAAAGGTCATTGCCAGCAGCACGGTCATTTCGGGGATGGTGTTCAATGGTAAATTTGAGTTCACCGGCCTATGGCCGGCCATCGCTGGGTATCACCACTTGACTGCGCGTGTACGCCCGCCCTTGGACGACGACATCGATGGCTTAAATAATGAAGCGCGCGTGACGGTGGGTGTGCCCGCGACGCCCTCCGACTTGACCGGCTCGTACAACCTGTACAATCGAATTTGGGGACTGACCTGGCGCCCATCCAGTGGAGCGGGGCTCAGGGGTTATCGCATCTACCGGGCCGCAGGGAACGATTCGCTGACTCTGCTGAGCGAGAGCCAGAATCCCTGGTTCTTGGACATCCACCTCCAGCAGGGAAAGTCGTATCGGTACGCCGTCAGCGCCGTAAGTGTGGCCGATGTTGAATCGCCGCTGAGTGTAGAAGTGGTTGCTTCAGGCTTGCCTCCAAAATCGAGCGCGGTCTACTTGCCGCTCGTCCTGAAGTAATCATCGGACAACTGACACATCGTTATAATCAGTTGGCTAAACAGAATACTCGACTTTGGCCTTTTGAGCAAAGTTGAGCCAGAGACGATTAAGACAAACAGGGTACGCGAGTGCCCTGTTTGCGTTAGAGGGGGCCGCTGCGCTTGGGATAGCGAGTTTGCTGTTCGAGCAAACAAAAACGGGCATGGTTCTTTCTTCGACGGGCGCTCTATGGTGTTCAACGGGTTCTTCATGAAGAACTTAACGACATAGGCCTTTGCGCATGACCTGTGCACTCCCTACTATGATGTGTTGCTGTGTGCGCTAAGGGTTGTTTGTCAGTATCTTACGGCAGCCGATCACGTCGATCTAGAAATTGGAGACGCCTTCCTTCATTACCTACGATCTCCTGCACACGATAGGCCTCTCGACTACTGAGGACCTGCTCCATCTCTGGTGCACCTAACTGATCTGCCAAGTGGGCGTGTCGGAATCCGCAGAAAGATACTTTCTGCAAGGCTTCCATCGCCGGCCTGTGGAGTGGGTTGAGGTGGTTGCGGCGGAAGGCATCGTGCTGCTGTCATTGCAGACGATCGTGAGGTTGAAAGAAAAGGCAAGCGATCCGTTAGAGGGATCAGGTCGTGTGCGCCTCGTTGCACAGCCTGGAGCCGTATTGCTCGGCCATGTGGCACAGCAATGTGCACGGACCATGGCGGGCATCGGCACAGATCAACTCTGGGTAGCGACGTTGACAAGCCGAGACAGTCACTAACGATATATCCGGTTGTGTCACACCGGCAATAGCACCTTCTGCCTCGCACTGGCGTCTCGCGCTGGTGCCAGGTTTCCTCGTTCCTGACTACCCTCTCTATCACACTCGTGTGCGCACAAATCACGCGCATAAATACGAGCATCCACCTTCCAGGGGGCCATTTGAATTGAATCGCGGCTATTTATGCGTGGCGCAGCGGGAACCTGATCTGTGTGGACGGGTCACACTGCGCGTGAGAGTCTTGGAGGTGCGCGAGGCGAATGAGGAGAATGCTGGTGCGGAACCGGGTTGCCGAGCGCGCACTACGCGGGATACTGCGCGCCGTGTTCACTCGTGAGCCTTTCAAGGTCGGTAGCCGCGTCGCCAGGGCCGTGTTGAGAGGACCACCGACCTGGTGCGATGTCCTTCTACAGCGTGACATGGCGCTATGTCGGAGTGTGGACGGATCCACTGTCGGTGGCGCCCTATCTCGTATCTTGATACTTCTGCCAGATCAAGCGCGTCCGCTCGATCTCCTGCGGCAGATCCAACCCTTCAAACAAATTAATGGCTTGCTCCAACACACTCTGTGCCGTGTCCTGCTGGCGCCGCGAAAGATGCAGCCGCATCAATGCCCGAAGGCTATAGGCTTCGAGGTAGCGATCGTCATTGGCCTGCGCCCGTTCGAGCGACTGACGGATGAGTGGCTCTGCCATCGCCTGATCACCCTGCGCCAATTTGATCTCACCGAATGTGCGCAAGCCATCGGGTAGGACATGCGCGACACTGGACTGGATCACTTGTTGAGCGTAGTGCTCGGCTGAGCCGAGATCGTCGAGGTAAAGATAGGCTTCGGCGAGATTCTGCGCAGCGATGATGCATCCCAGTGATTGCCCAAGTCGCTCGAATAACTCCTGCGCTTCGGATGCCGCTTGAATCACCTGCCTGAAGATAGGGCGCACACTGTCGCCGGCAGGAGGCATCACCGCCCGTTGCTGACCGATCAAATTGTGATCGAAGGCCATGTTTAATTTGGCCCCGGCTAAATGCACTTGATTGCCCAATTGCTGAAAGAGCGCAATGGCCTGCTGCCGATGTTCCCGCGCGTTGTCGAGCCGCCCCTCTTTCGCCAGCAACGTCGCCAGATGGTTGTGGGTCTTGGCTTCTCCATCGCGATGATTGAAGGACTGCGCCAACGCCAAAGCCTGCGTGTAATGTGCCTCGGCAGCCGCCATCTGTCCACGCCGGGCCTGAATATCGCCCTGCAGACGCTCCGCTTCAAAGCGTGCGAGACACGCTTTCTGCCACGCCTGATCAAGGCTGGCACCGCCCTGGCGGAAATACATCCACCCCAGATTCTTGTCGAACAATGATTGTTCAGCCAACAGATTTTCGATGGTATTCAATCCGTCTTGATAAGCGGCAATTGCAGCATCGAATTGCCCTTTGATCTCGGCCAGATCCCCTTCCAGTCGTTTGGCCTGCGCTTGGAAGAGAGGCGTGTGCCACTCGTGTTGCTGGAGATCGGCGCGCGGATCCTGACCGCTCAATTTGCGGAGTTCCGCGAGGATCAAAACCAACACATCCCGATCATCTTCAGCGAGCGGCCGATCGTCCACTTGCTCGAACAAGGCCAGCGCTACCGATCCTTGGCCTTGACTGATCTCCTCCGCGCGATGCGCCTGCCACAGCCAGATGGCCCAGCGGGCTTCGTCCGCGTACAGATAGTGATAGGCGGCGGCCGTATATTCGGCACGGGCAGCGCGGATCGCTGCAGCGGCGAGATGCGCATCACGCCGCGCCTCTGGTTGCAGCTTCTCATACAACACGGTACGCAACGCGGGCTGCAGCAGGAGGCCGCCTTGTGCGTCGCGCTGAGCGAGGCGGCGCTCAACGAGTTGTGAGTACACCGCAAAGGGGAAGGCGTCGGCCGGTGCCGAACGTCGAAAGACTGATAACTGATCCAGCAGCGTTTGCTCGTCGGCGTTGAGATGCTGCCGGATGCGATTGAGCAGAAATTCGATCGATGGTGAGGCGGGCAAACGGCGCAGCACTTCGCCAATTGGTTCGCCGCCGCGCTGCAGCGCCATGATCAGATCGAGCAGGCGCGGGTTGCCGTCGGTCTGGACCAAGAGCGTCTGCCGTTCGGCTGGAGATAGATCGATTTCGGCGGCTGAGAAATATTGCTGCACCGCCGTTTCATCCAATCCTTCCAGGGTGTAATGCTCATCTACTTCGATGACGGGACGCTGGCCAATGAACAAACACACACACCCTTGCAGGCCGTGCAGACTGCCGAGGAAGGCGGCGACTGGGGCATGGTCTTCCACTTCAGTAGGCCGCAGCAGATCGACTTCGTCGAAGCACAACAGCGGCGGCGTTTCTGACAGTGTCCGCAAATCTTCACGCAACAAACCGAGCAGCAGCACCGGATTGATTCGTCCCGGTTCGGCGATAAGCTGCGCCCACAGATGAGGCGCACCCTGCTGCCACAGGCAGAGCCCCAGCGCGAACAACACACTACCAAGTTGATCAGTGAGGCCAGGAATGAAGGTGTACCAGAAGACCCGTCGTGCATCTCGGTAGAAGGCGGACGCCAGCGCCGCGCCGAGCGTGGTCTTGCCGATACCCGCCGGGCCGCTCAACCCGACCGAGCGGCTTTGTTGCAAAGCGCGTCGACAGGACTCACTTACATTATCACGCCCGAACAGCCGAACGGGACTCGGCGGCCGATCGAGCCGCAGAGCAGGATTGAGCTGTTTGATGAAAGCGGCAGTCAATTGCTGGAGCGCCTGCTCCCGCCGGCGATAGTAAGTGGCACGCGAGAGATTCAATTCGGCTGCGGCACCATCGGCGGTGAGTGGGACAGATTGCAGGTAGGCCAGTTCGATCAGCCGGCCGCTTTCCTGTTCTTGCGGGCCACGTGTGTTCAGGCTGTCGTTGGCCTGCCGAAGCACACGCTGCAAGGTTTGCCCACGCTGCGCTGCGCTTGTCTGCGCGGCGGGCCGCTGCCCCAGGAAGTAGGGCGCTGATAGCGGTGATTGATCACCCAGCCACTCGGCTTGATGGAATTTCTCCAGCGCTATCTGAAGATGACGCTGAAAGGCATCGGGGAGATCGGCTGATACGGTCGATGGAGCAGATGGCTTGCGCTTGGTCGGCATCCTGGCCCCCACGGTGCGTCGCGATGTGATGCACTCATTATGGCACAGATCAATTATCGCGCGCAATTGAGACGAATTAGTCGAAATTTGAGACTGGCGCGAGCGATGAAGACTTATACTGAAAGCAACACTGGGACGAGGGCGACAGACCATCAACGCAACTCAAGGAGGCCGAGGATTGACAGAGACCAACACAACATCGACAAACCAGATTTCTGATGAAGTGCTGAGGCCAGATGAATCAGCATGGTCAGTGCGCATCCTCAAGGTCGAAGAAGGCAGCCTGTTCGGTGCGTTCTGCGTCGAAGCGCCGCACCGTTTTCGGTATATCGCCGTTACGCTGGAGTATGTTTATCAGGGCGACGGCCAAACAGAGTTGTATCTAGACACCGTGGCGTTGGTGCACATCGGATCATCGCCGCTGCAAGGACTCAGCCAGTCGCCACTGCTGTTCTTCAATGAAGAGACGGGCGAGGTCCACCGGCTGAACGAAGACCTTGCCGTCATTCCGATCGAAGCCGGCCTTCCGCAGTGCTCGACCTTCGTCTACGAATTTCATCACGACTGTCGCGAGTTTTGCCTGTATTTTGCGGGGTGCGAGGGGATAAGGATAATGCTCCCTCATCCCCCGGCCACGCCCCCCTCTCCTGACAATCTATTTGCGAAGCAGTTTCCAGGAGAGGGGGTTGGGGGTGAGGTAACTTGAGACACTTTGCCAAAAATCTGAGACTTACCGCTTGACATTGCCCATATACTGAATGCAACGAAATCATTGGCGAAACCGTAGGAGTGCGGTCGCCGCACCCCACACTCTGGGCGAGGCGACTTCGCCCCTACAGAACTTCAAATTTCCATCGGTACCAAACATCTAGCGTAGGTTTTGCGCAATCAGACGGCCAATCGTTCATCCGGATTCAATTTTGCACGGGCAATTGAAGCCCAACGGTAATTGGAAAGCCGGAACGCCTCTCAAAAACAGAATCACACCCGCCAAAGGGCTGTGTGGCGCAAACTGCAGGGTCGTCCCCTGTGGCCTCTGCTGAACCAACGCCTCCGTATTGGCGGCCATATGAACCAAGTGTTTGGGACTGCCGAGTGTTCGCTGAAACTTGGGACTGGCGCTGGGCGCGCAACTCTGCAACCACGGCGTACACCAGCGAACGACGTTTGCAGCCAGACCCGTGAAGAGAACTTGGAGTTGAATCCCGGCCAACGACCGACTCATCAGGTGTTGGACAAAGAAGGTGCCCTTCATTTCTTTGTTGCCGGCCTCAATGGTTTGGCGTTCATTGTAGTGACTGAACCAGTCTGGCAAGGTCGGGAACTGACCATCGTCACGGTAATGAATGAGGGTGGCGTGTTTGTACTGCCGCCCCGTTTTGAAGCGTTCCAGCGCAACAGTTAAGGGATACGGACACCCGTGCAGGAAGTAGTCGTCCCACGCGATCATCTCGGCGTTGTCGCCGACGCGCGTCCAGCATGACCGCGCGGTCAGACGGGTCTGCAACGCAGTGGTCGTCTGATCGTTGGGGGCCTTGGTGTTCGGACAATAACCCATCTCGATCAACCACGTGAGATTTTCGCCCGACGTGAAGCCCGCATCCATCCGGGCTTCACAGTAGGCGGGTGGGTCAGGGTTAGCTTGATTCTCTTGTTCTAGTTGCACCCGCCAAGCTTGCAAGTGGCGCAGC
>JAUQXC010000076.1 GCA_030834825.1 Thermoflexales bacterium | reverse complement strand
ACGGACACTGTCCGAACGGACAATGGCGGACAAGTCCGCTCGCCCGATGACATCCCGTCGCACTTCGCGTAAACTAAGGACCAAGTAACCTCATCCTCCCCGGTGCTACCCTGCCCTGAGCCTCAAGCCACGGCAGGGCAGGTAGAACGTAGGGCGGCGAGGCATCTTCAAGGAGTTCACGATGAACAACGGATTTGCGATCGAAGCACAGAATTTAAAGAAGAGTTTTGGCGATCTACAGGCCGTCAGGGGTGTGAGCTTCCGCGCTGAAAAGGGCGAGATCTTCAGTCTGCTCGGTCCTAACGGGGCAGGCAAGAGCACGACCATCTCCATGCTCTCCGGTCTGCTGCGCCCCGATGACGGTGATGCCCGCATCGCGGGCCATTCCATTCGCCACGCTGCACACGCGGCACGCGCGGCTCTGGGCGTGGTCCCGCAGGACATCGCGATCTATCCCGATCTCTCTGCGCGTGAGAACCTGGTCTTCTGGGGCAAGATGTATGGTCTGCGCGGCGCGGAACTCAAGCAGCGCGTCGACGAAGTGTTGGACGTCATCGGCTTGACCGATCGGCAAAAGGGTGCGAGTGACAAGTTCTCCGGCGGCATGAAGCGGCGCTTGAACATCGGCATTGCGCTGTTGCACCAGCCGCAGGTGGTGATCATGGACGAGCCGACGGTGGGCATCGATCCGCAGAGCCGCCGCAACATTTTGGACAATGTGAAGGCCTTGAATGCGCAGGGCATGACGGTGTTGTACACCACGCATTATATGGAAGAGGCCCAGGAATTGTCCGACCACATCGCAGTGATGGACCACGGCCAGCTGATCGCCTGTGGCACGCACGCCGAACTGATCAAGCTGGTAGGTGAGCAGGATCGCATCGAGGTGACTACCAACGTCGAGCCGGACGGTGTGATCGAAGCGTGGCGTCAGGTGGACGGTGTACATCAAATCTCACGCACCGATGGCACCGTGTCGCTGCTGGCCGACGACAGCAACGTAGTGCTGCCGCACCTGTTTGAAGAAGCCGCGCGTGCTCATGTGCGCATCACCTCGGTAGATGTGCAGGAGCCAAACTTAGAGGCGGTATTCTTGCATCTGACCGGGCGGGCGCTGCGAGATGAATAAAACGCCAGAGTGGTTACGTTTCACGTTTGATGCATTACGGCGATTGACGGGAGTCCAGCATGAAAGTTCTTGACATTGCCTTCAAAGATATTCAACGCGCCTTTCGCAGTGCGTTTGGCGTGGTGATGATGTTCATTGTGCCGATCCTGATTCCGGGCATCATCTATGCCGCCTTCGGCGGAGCCTTGAGTGGAGAGACCAGCGGCAGCAGCGGGTTCGATTTTTCAGTGACACGCGTGGTAGTGGTGAATCTCGATCGGGCCACCGATCAAGCGGCGGGCGCGATTCTGACGGAGTTCTTGCAGAGCAAAGATCTCGCGTCGCTCCTGGCGACCACGGTCGTCAAAGATGAAACGGTTGCACGTGAGCGTGTGAACGCGAGGCAGGCCGACGTCGCCGTGATCATCCCGGCAGATTTCACGCAGGCTGCCTTTCTGGGCAGCGGCGAGTCGAACATCGTGCTGTACCACGATCCGACGTTGACTGTGGGGCCGCTGATCGTCAAACAGTTATTGGCGCAGTTCGCCGATGGCTTCAGCGGCGCGCGCATCACGCTGAACGTCGCCGCGCAACAATTGGGCACGCTTGATGCAGCGACCGCGCAGAACATCGCCACGCAATATACCCAGTGGGCGCAAGCCCAGGGTCAGCGGCAATCCAGTGGACAGCATCCGTTGTTCACGGTACAAGCGCCGCCCGTTAAAGGCGCCACGCCAGGCGCCGCCAACCTGATGGCTTCGATGACGGTGGGCATGCTGGTCTTCTTCGCCTTTTATACCGCCGCCATCATGGCACAGTCGATCCTCAAGGAAGAAGAAGAGGGCACGCTGCCGCGGTTATTCACCACCCCCACGACACGCACGACGATTCTAGGCGGCAAATTCATCGCCATCTTCTTGATGGTCATCGTCCAGGTGGTCGTGGTGATGATCATCTCATCGCTGCTATTCAAAATCGTCTGGGGCGATCCGCTACTCGTCGCGTTGTCGATTGTAGGATTAGTCATTTGCGCAGCGGGTTTTGGCTTGTTCCTGCTGTCGTTCGTCAAGACCACCCGGCAAGCCGGGCCGATCATCGGCGGCGTGTTGACGGCGACCTCGATGTTGGGCGGGCTGTACTCGATGACGATCCCCAATGCACCAGCGTTCATGGATACCCTGAGCCTGTTCATGCCGCAGGGCTGGGTGATCCGCAGTTGGAAGTTGACACTGAATGGTGCGGTGTTGGTCGATGTGCTGCTGCCGGTGGCCGTGGCCGTGGTGGTGGGAGCCGTGCTGTTCAGTATCGGGACGTTGAATTTCAGGAAGCGGTATGCCTAGCTCTTTACGTAGTACGTATTACTTCATTAGCGTAAAACGTACTGCGTAATGCGTAAGGAAAACTCTCATGCGAATCATTGACTTAGCCCTTAAAGACATACAACAACTGGTGCGCGATAAGCGAGCGCTGTTGTTCCTGGTGCTCATGCCCATGGCGTTTACGGCTTTCATGGGCATCATGTTGAGCCCGCCCTCCGGCCCCGGTGATCCACGCTTGGCGGTTGG
Organism: Thermoflexales bacterium; assembly: GCA_030834825.1. Taxonomy (GTDB): domain Bacteria; phylum Chloroflexota; class Anaerolineae; order Fen-1058; family Fen-1058; genus Fen-1058. The sequence continues at coordinate 12,451 of JAUQXC010000076.1, read as the reverse complement.
CTTCATCAATCAAGATGCCAGTGGAACGTTGGGCGCAGAGCTACGATCGCTGCTGGAATCGTCGGAGGCGGTCAGGCCGATCGAGGTGGCGCAGAGTACTGCGGAGCAGAACGATGTAACGCGCGGCAGTGAACTGGTGCGCGATGAAAAGATCGCTGCGCTGGTGGTGGTGCCCGATCGGTTTAGCGCGGCCTTATTAGCCGGTGAGCCGATCAAAGCGACGGTGATCGTCGATGCCCACCGGCAGGCTGGACAAACAGTTAATCTTGCGGTCGGCACAGCCGCGAGCCGCCTGCTGGGCGCAATCGAGGCGGCACGCTTGAGCACAGCCACGCATCCTGAGAAGTTCGAGGCGGCGTTGAGCGTGGCACTGGCCGCATGGCAGCAGCCGCCCATCGGCGTGACGGTGGAAATGATGAACGCCCCGCAAGAAGAAAAGAACCAGGTCTTGCTGGGCTTCAAGCAATCTTCGCCCGGCATGCTGGTGCAGTTCACCATCTTCGGCCTGACGGCGACAGCGACGATTCTGGTGATCGAGCGCAAAGCTCGCACGCTGCAGCGCATGCTGACCACCTCCATGAGTCGCGCCGCCATCATCGCGGGCCATCTGCTGGCCATGTTCGTCGTCATCCTGCTGCAGGAAACGCTGCTCATTCTTTTCGCGCAGATCTTCCTGGATGTGAACTATCTGCGCGAGCCACTCGCGACGCTGTTGGTGATGATCTCGTTCGGCGCGTGGATTGCAGCGCTGGGCCTGTTTATCAGCACCCTGGCCAAGACGGATGAGCAGGCGGTGATGTGGTCGCTGCTGGCGATGTTCGTGCTGACGGCGCTGGCGGGCGCGTGGTTTCCGCTGGATATTACGGGACCGGCTTTCAACACGATCGGCCATCTCACGCCCGGCGCGTGGGCCATGGACGGCTTCCAGAATATCGTCGTGCGCGGGCTGGGACTCACTTCAGTGCTTTTGCCCAGCGTCATCCTGTTCGGATTCGCGGTGTTGTTCTTCGGCCTCGCCGTGTGGCGCTTCAAGTTTGAGTAACTTCTTCCCCTACGCTCTTTCCTAAAGTCTCACTGGCTTTCAGGAAAGAGCGTGAGAAGACAACATTCCGCTGTTGTTGCTCCGTGGTATGAAAGGTCGTATACTGACGAGTAACAGCAGTGGAATTTTTTGTACACACAACAGAAGGACTACTCGTGCCATGCCACAAAAGAATCTTTCTTCCGATCAGGTCATTCCATTCAACGGATTGCTGCCACAACTGGAACCACTGGCTGGCGGCAAGGGCAGTTCGTTAGCTCGCATGTATCGAGCGGGCTACCGGGTGCCCGATGGATTTATCATATTGCCAACGGCTTTTGCTGGTGATGAGCTAACAGCGGAGGCGTGGGCGCAAACACAGATATGTCTCAGCCATCTTCGTCGCGCTGATGCGAATGGCTCTTTCGCCGTTCGCTCTTCCGCACTGAGCGAAGACTCGGCGCAGGCGTCATTTGCCGGTGAATTTGAAACCGTGCTGGATGTGCGGACAGACGAAGAAATTTGCGCAGCCATCCGCACCGTGCGTTGCTCGCGTCACACAGCCCGGGTGCAGGCCTACACTCAGGCGCAAGGATTGGAACAGGCCGATCAAGAGATTGCCGTTGTCGTCCAACGTCTGATTCGGCCGGACTATGCCGGTGTGCTCTTTACCGTCGATCCGGTGACGGGCGATCTGACACAGATGACGGGCAATTTTGTGCCGGGCCTGGGTGAGAAGTTGGTCTCCGGGCACGCCAATGCGCAGACTTTTACCTTGCAGCGCCCGAAAGGCACCTACAGCGGACCGCCGGAACTCAAGCGTGTGGCACTTGATCTCTATTACAACGCCTGCCATCTGGAGAAAGAACTGGGCAGCCCACAAGACATCGAATGGGCAATCGCGGGTGGACGGTTATACATCCTCCAATCGCGGCCCATCACAACCTTGAGCGGGTACAAAGCGCAAACTGCCGAGTGGAACGACAGTCTCACGGGCAATTTTCTATGGTCCGGCACCAACCTGAGCGAAAACGCGCCTTACGTGCTCACCCCTTTTACCTGCTCCTTGCGGAAGGGCCTCGTATATGAAGGGGTGGATTTTTGTGACAGTTCTTCCATGGGTGTGGACGGTTATCCCCAGGCGGGCATCATCGGCGGACGGGGGTATATCAATCTAAGCATCCAGGTTTCCGCCAGCCGCCCGTTCTTCGGTGGAGACACCCGGAAGGCGTTACAGCAGGCCACGGCCTGGTGGGGAGGCATTCCAGAGGATGTGAAGATTCCGCTCATTCCAATTTCATCCTGGGCGTGGTGGTCCCAGGTGATTCCGAGTTTAACTCGGTTGGGGATTAAGATGGCGCGCCTCCGTAAGAAGATCCCTCAATTTGTTGCAGAGAACCCACACTGGTGTGCTGTGATGAGGCAACGTATCCGGCAGACCAAGAACCGAGCAGAATTGGCTGCTCTGTTGCGGGATGAAATCAAACCGTATTCCATTTATGCTTTCTTTCTCACCTTTGCCGGCGCGACAGATCTTCCCAATCGTCTGGAGCGTGAGCTGCGTGAGTTGGTCGGTGCGGATGATGCCAATGCACTGCTCTCCAATCTAAGCGGCCTGTCGTCCCAGTTGGAGAGTCTTGGACCGCTGACTGGTCTTGGCAAAGTGGCGCGCGGGGAGATGAGCCGCGATGCTTATCTGGAAGCCTACGGTCATCGGGGTGAGAACGAAAACGAATATGCCTGGCCGCGCCCGCTGGAAGATCCCACCTGGCTCGACCGGCAACTCATCGAGTTCGCTAAAGCCCCGGTGGCAATCGAAGCGCTGTTTGTCAAACAACGGGCTGCGTATGCGGCCGCCTGGGAGCGCTTCTGTGAGCGGTATCCGCGTAAAGTGAACTCGATGCGGCGACGTTTGGAAAAGGCGGCACAGGCGGCCTGCCAGCGTGAAGCGATACGCTCGGAAGCGACACGGAGTGCGACTGTGATGCGCGCATTTGCCCTACGCGCCGGCGAATTGACCGGCGTAGGCGAAGATGTATTCTTCCTGACCATGGATGAGGTCCTCTCACTCCTGGCGGGTAACGATTCCGCTCGCAGGTTCCTCCCCGCGCGGAAGGAAACACACGAACGATACTGCGCGCTGCCGCCCTACCCGACGATCATCGTCGGCCGCTTTGATCCCTTCAAGTGGGCGGCTGACCCCAACCGGCGCAGCGACATTTATAATGCGAATGCTCCGCTGGCACCGCATAGCGCAGACACGGCAGACACAATCCAGGGTTTTGCCGGCGCGCTGGGCATTGTCGAAGGAACAGTCCGTCGCTTGGATAACTTGGAAGCCAGCGATCAGTTGCAGCCAGGTGAGATACTGGTCACCACGATGACCAATATCGGATGGACTCCACTCTTCCCACGGTTAGCCGCCATCATCACCGATCTCGGTGCGCCACTGAGCCATGCCGCCATCGTCGCACGCGAATTGGGAATACCGGCGGTTGTCGGCTGCGGCGATGCGACGATGCGGCTCAAGACCGGTGACCGCGTACGCGTGGATGGCGGGAAAGGGTTGGTGGAAGTACTGAAACACCATGACGCTTCAAGTTTGAGTGATGACTTGACGCGAACCTGAATCGAGTTATACTGAATGCCCAAGGGTTTTCTTCCGCCTAATAGGCCAGCCGGTCTATTAGGCGGAATCTTTTCTTGTCGGGGCTGAGATTGACAGAGGGTGAATTGAGCTATACTCTAATGTGAGAGGGAAGCCACGCGTTGCCATCCCAACCCAGGAGCGTTATGCTGGCTGGTATTGATTTCGGGTGATGGCAGGGTGGAGATGTGTGTGGGGGAAGATCGACACTCGTGCCTGTGCCGCCGGAATCCAAGGCCAAGCAATAGCACAGTGGTTCCGATCGGATCGGGCGTGAGTGTGTCATCCTAAAGGAAGCCACCATGAACCGCCTGTTCCCCGCCCTGCTTCTAGGAAGCGTCGCCTTGATTTGTTTGGCATGTACTCCAGCTCAACAACCCGCGGTATCGACAACACGGACTCCCACACCTACCCCAACACCTCTCCTCCCGGCGGGAGGCACGTCCACTCCAACGATCGCGCCGACACCGCATCCCACCGGCGGCGAGATCGAACTGCGCTTTACCGATCCTGAAACGCAAGAAGAATGCGAAGCGCACTTTCCTTTCACCATCAATTGGGGCGAGGCCCGTACCACGATCGAGGGCAGCGGCGTGATCGACTGCGCCTTCGACACACAACAGTGCGGTGAGGCCTGTGTGACTTACCACAGCGCTTATACGGCGGATGCCAGTCTCAGCGGCGAACTGCTGGCCAGCAGCGCCAAGTATCCACACGGGTTCTTGAATGCAGGGCTGGCAGGCAAGTTCAGCATGAAGCAATACTGGACCGACATTCCGCCTGGTGCTTTCATGGCCTTCACTGAGGATAATCCAGCCGTTTTTGAGGGATCCGACATCCTTCCGTTGATATTCGATTTTGTCGAGGGCGCAACATGCGAGACTGGAGGCGGCACCGGCACGCAGACATTCCCCTGGAAGTTTACGCTGCATCTCGATTGATTTGTGGCAGCTCCGGCGTTTCGTCGTGCAGAAAGAATTGGTGTCACTTGAACCTCCGGCGTGCCCAAGTGAATGATGCCCCGCAGCTACCCCAGGTTCATGTGACTGCCTGGCAGGCCGTAGGTGCTTGAGGGCGACACAGAAGCGAGACGTTTCTACGAAACCATGGGCTTCCACACTGACGGCGTGTTCAAGATCGTCGAGTTAGGGAAGCCGCTCGAAGTGATCCGCTACACCAAGACGCTGGTGATGGCAGCTTGACTGCGATCAAAATTAAGCCATCGACTAGCACATGCCCTATAACTGTCTTAAGGCGTATTGAAATCCACTAACCCGTACCGCAAGGCAATGACGGCCGCTTGTGTGCGATCGGACACGTCGAGTTTGGTTAGCACAGCACTGACGTAGTTGCGTACCGTGCCCTCGGAGAGATGCAGCCGTGCGGCGATGTCGGCATTCGTCAGCCCGCGCGCCAGCAGGCTCAACACCCCGCGCTCGCGTTCGCTGAGTTCTGCCACGATTGCGGTATCCGGCCCCGTGGGACTGTGCGCGATCTGCGCGAACAACTTGCCCGCCACATTCGGATCGACGTGCGTCCGCCCCTCGACTGTGCCCTTGATGGCCGCGATCAACGCCTCGCGCGGCGTATCTTTCAGCAAATAACCGGATGCGCCACTGCGGATGGCATCGAAGATCCATTCATCGGCATCATACGTGGTGAGGGCCAGCACCCGCACCTGCGGATATTGATCGCGCAAGCGGCGCGTGGCCTGGATGCCGTTCATGATCGGCATTTTGAGATCCATCAATACCAAATCGGGCTTGGTCTGCGCCACCAACTCGATCGCTTCCGCGCCATCGTTCGCCACGCCCACCACTTCGATCTCAGGCGTGTTGCTCAGGATCACACGCAGTCCCTCGCACACCATGTCTTGATCATCACAGATGAGGACGCGAATCATCGTCGATCTCCACACTGAAGCGAATCGTCGTGCCGTGTTGCGGCTCGCTCGCGATTTCCAAGCGGCCTCCGACCATCTCGGCTCGCTCGCGCATGCCCTTCAAGCCAAAATGTTGATCGGCCGCGGCGGTGCTTGTTTCAAATCCACACCCGTTGTCTGAAATTTCCAGATTCAACTGCCGATCGTGCTGGCCCAGCCTCACGCCGATCTGTTGCGCGGCGGCGTGCCGGGCGATGTTTTCCAGAGATTCCTGGGCGATGCGATAGACACACTGCTCGATCGTGGCCGGCAGCCGATCGAGCCGGGCGTCCCCCTGCCAGCCAAGCGTCGCACCGATCTGGGCCGCTGTCGATTCAGCCAATGCGCGCACGGCCAGTGACAAACCCAGGTCTTCCAACGGCGCGGCGCGCAGCGCTTGCAAAGCGCGGCGGGTTTCAATCAGGCCGTCCCGCACCGCACTCAGCGCACGATCAAGCAAGGCGCGCGCTTTGCGCGGATCATTCTCCCACAAGGTTTTCACCGCTTCCAGTTCCAGCGCCGTGCCACTCAGCGTGTGCGCCAAGGTGTCGTGCAGTTCACGCGCCACACGATTACGCTCGCGACTGACAGCCAGCTCTTCTAACGTCGTGGCGTAATGAGCTAATTGGGCATTGGCGCGGGCCAGTGCCTCACGTTGTTGGCGCTGCGCCGTCATCAAGCGGACGATCATATAGCCCGCCACCAGATACAACAAGGTGCGGGCCAGAATGAAATGTGCCGTACTTTCAAAGTAAGTGAAGTCACCCCGGAGCAGCATTGCCTTCAGGGACATATCCAGCAGGCTTGTTCCCAGCGCAAAGGCCACGACAAAACGGAAGGGATACTGCCACGCGACTAAGGCCACGCTGACGAATAGCATCACTGCCGAATGCCACAAGTGTATCAGAGCATCAGCTATCCCCGGCTCATGCTGGTACGCGTACACCAATTCAAGATGACCGCCAATAAGCCCGTCGACGGTAGCCAGCAACAGAGCGATCGGCAGATAGAAACGGCCCAGCCGACGCGGAAGCCCAGGCCAAACGAGCCAGATGACTGAGGCCGTAGCCGCGCTCACGGTAAAGAGCACGAACCGAGATTCGGCCGGATCAAGCCAGCTCGCCCGGCTGGAACGCATCATCGTGAGTGCTTCCAGTACTCGCAGGCCCAGGCTCAACAGCGCAAAGAGCCGGAAGACCGAGAGCAAACCGGGTTCAAGGTTAGTCTGCTTCATGCCCTACATCATAGCACAGGTAATTCGGGAACGAGACGTGACGCTGATCATGAAAAGGCATGATCCGGATCACATTCGATCGTGAAAGGACTCAGGCCGGGAAGTGATTGGCTCCACTAACCGGCACAGGTCGGTTGGCGGTATCGTAGATTGCGCCGGGGTGGTGACACGATCAAAAGACGCTGTGGAAGCGAATGAGGGACAAGCGCAATGGACACCGTTAACAGACAGGCAGGTTTTCTGGAACCGCGCGCGCTTAAACCCGGGGCCGACTATTACCGCCAGCGAGCCGAAGATTATCTAGCGCGTCACGCCCGGTCAACCGATCAGCCGAGGCGCCCCCCCGCGTATTACCTTGACTACGGCGATAAGTATGCGCAGCGCTTCACTCAAGTGTTGCGGCCTGCCATGAGCGCCGTCGGTCAACAGTGGATCGACGCGACTTTCCGTCGCTTGCAAGTTCTACTGGAAAGACGACGAGCTGCGGACCCGTGGCGGTTCGCCGAACTCGAAGAAGATACACGCGCTTTCCAAGGCTTGGCTTACAGCATGCATGCACAAGCTTACATCGAGTGCGGCATCGCCAAACTGCCCCGGCTCGATCTCGTGCGCATCGCGCGGACACCCGATATTCGTGATCTGCTGACCCAGGCCGGTCTTGAACAGGTCCTCAGCGTACTGGCGCACGTCGTCAAGGCACGCTGGCAAAACTTCGTGTTGAGCTGGGTAGTCCGAGACATGCTTCAGCGCCAAGAGAAGATTTAAAACATCGAATGGAGATCCTCATGCGACTTCACTTGCCGTTTCCCCGTCACACTCAAACGCCGTTTATTGAGTTGGATACGTCCGCCTGCCAGGCTTGTTGGAAATGCGTCGAGAGTTGTCCGCAGGGCGTGATCGGGTCAATCAGGTTTTTGGCACACCGCCACGCACATATCGATCACGCCGAAAAGTGCACGGGCTGCAAGAAATGCGTCAACGTCTGTCCTCATGCGGCGATTCGCTATACCCACGTTCCCTTAAAGCAAAGCTGATGTTAAGATGAACACTACCAAACTCAACTTCCGAATCGATCTGATCCTAGGCTTTGCCTTTATGCTAGTATTGTTGAGTGGCCTCACGGCCCGAGCCGCACCCGAGAGAATGGGGCTTCATGCCTTCATCGGCCTCGGCCTGTCGTTCGGTATCGTGATTCATCTCATTCTGCATCGGAAATGGATGGCGGCAGCGGGACGTTCGAGCGAGAAATCCGGGCCGCTAAAGCCCAACCTCTGGCTCACTCGGCTGCTGGCCGTCACTTGGTTGTGGACGCTGCTCTCCGGGCTGCACGGCCACCTCGACCCGATCAATGGCACTCCCACCCATGCGTTGGCCGCTGCAAGCATGACCGGCATTCTGCTGATACATCTAGCTCGTCACTGGAAGTGGGTGGTGACGACGACGAAAAGATATTGGGGCTGATCAGTCCCAGGCTTTCGGCCTTTGCTGTACAATGATGACGGCGTGCAGCTAAACCTGATCCTAAGGCCCGCCTGACATTGGCAAGCAAAAGGAAAGATCATGGGAATACATTTCGAGTTGCAACAGGTCAGCCCGCGCACCGTCGCCGTCGTGGATGAGCAGCTCGCGTCAAACGCCGGTGCGCTGGTGCTGGACGACTACATCGTCGCCGTCGATGCGACGATGCGACCCGATACCGCGCGGACCTTTCGCGCGCTGCTGGAAGAGACATACCGGCGTCCCGTCAAGTATCTCTGCGTCACGCATTATCATGGCGATCACGTCTTGGGGCTCAAAGCCTTTAAAGATGTGACCCTGTTCGCTTCGGCCCCGCTCGTCGCGAATATGCAAAGCCGCATGAAATCCGATTGGACCCCGGAAGCGCTGGCGGCCTGGAAAGTCGAAGATCCAGCAGCGGCAGAATGGCTTGACGAGGTCGAGCTCATCATTCCGCCCCTCTTGCTTCACAATCGGCTGGACATTGTCAATCGTGAGAAGGTCATCGAATTCCACCAGGCGGGAGGCCACACTAGCTGCTCCACCTTTGGCTATTATCCGGACGAGCGAATCCTCTTTGCGGGCGACCTCATTTTTGCGGGGCAGCTGCCTTATGCTGGCGATGTCACCTGCGATCCGGAACGCTGGATCACCACGCTGAAAACCTGGCTGACCTGGGACATTGCTAAAGTGATCCCCGGGCATGGACCGATAACCGATCAGGGTGAGATCCAGAAACAGCTGGAGTTTTTTGAAGCGTTGAAAAGTGCCACCCGGGAAACCCTTGCCGCCAGGAAAGAGCCGCAAGACATCATAATGCCGACGCTGTACACGGTTGACAAAGAAGGACACTGGTTAGTGGAGCGCGCTCAAAAACATTGGTATGAGTACTACCGAAACTACGAAACGGAAAACTCGTCAACCGCGGGACGGACGACGCCAAATTGAAGCAGGTATTCATGGACACCTGGCGCAAACAATTCAAGGTCGATCCCCTGCCGCCGCTGCTTTCCTCCAGTCAGAAGGCCGTTCAATATTTTGTGCAGCGCGATCTGCTCGGTAAGCGCGTCGGCCCGGTGAACCAGCTGTGGCCGCTGCCCGCAGCGCAGAAAATTCTCAATAAGCAGCAGGCCGATGGCTCCTGGTCACGTCCGGGCGAGGTCAAACATCCGGCGATCAATTACGGCCTGATCGAGACCTGGCGCTGGTTCCGCTGCCTGATCGAACAATACGGCTTCACGCGCGAACATCCCCAGGCGCAGCGGGCCGCCGAATTTTTGTTTTCATGCCAGACGGACGCCGGAGATTTTCGTGGCATCCTGGCCAATCAATACGCCACCTATTACAGCGGCGCGATCATGTCGCTGCTGATCAAAGCGGGCTATGCGAATGATCCACGCATCGAACGCGGCTTTCAGTGGCTGCTGGCCATGCGCCAGGACGATGGCGGCTGGACCATCCCCATGATCACCCACCAACTCGATCGTCAGACGCAATACCGCCTGTCCAGCGAATACGCCGAGCCGCTCGAACCCGATCGTTCCAAGCCGTTCGCGCACAACGCCACCGGCATGATCCTGCGGGCCTTTGCGGTTCATCCCAAATATCGCAAGTCGAAAGCGGCTAGGACGGCAGCGCAGTTGTTAACCTCACGCTTCTTTCAACCGGACGCCTACACCTCTTATCAGGCCGCGAGCTACTGGGTCAGGTTCGAGTATCCTTTCTGGTGGAACCAGCTGGTGGCCGCGTTGGATTCGGTTTCATTGATCGGGCTTACGGCGAACGATGAACAAATTCAGCCGGCGCTCAGTTGGTTGATCAAACATCAGCCAGCGAGTGGCCTGTGGCAGGTATCCTACGTTCAGCCCCGCACCAAGGAAAAGCAAACGGCCAAGACACGCGACATGAAGTTGTGGATCAGCCTGGCCATCTGTCGCGTGTTCAAGAGATTCTATGAATAACCTCACACCTCAGCCAACCCCCTACCCTGAAGTTAACCTCGTGCTCCAGCAGTTACTGACTAATGCGCAAGAAGTTTTAGGCGATCACTTCGTCGGTCTGTATCTCTACGGCTCGCTCGCCAGCGGAGATTTCAACCCACAGACCAGCGACATCGATTTCGTCGTCGTCACTAGCGACGAACTTTCCACCGAGATGATCGCGGCGTTGGAGGGCATACACTTGCGCCTCAGGGATAGCGGCCTGAAGTGGGCCAGGAAACTGGAGGGCGCTTACCTGCCGCTGCACGCTTTACGGCGTTACGATCCCGACGCAGCGCCCTGCCCGGCGATCAACGAAGGGCGTTTCTATGTAGATCGGCCGGGCAGCGATTGGGTCATTCAACGTCACGTCCTGCGCGAGTTCGACGCCAGGCTCGCTGGACCCTCTCTGCGCGACCTGATCGATCCCGTCCTGCCCGACGATTTGCGGCAAGCCATACGCGGAGTCCTGCACGCCTGGTGGGAACCGATGCTGAACGATCCCACCTGGATCCGCATGGGCGAATATCAGGCCTTCGCCGTTCTTACCATGTGCCGCGCGCTTTACACATTTCAGCAGGGAGCCCTTGCCTCAAAACCGGTCTCGGCCCGTTGGGCACAACAGACACTGGGTGAACGCTGGACAAGCCTGATTGAATGGGCTTTAACATGGGAACCCGCTACCTCATCGGATAATCTTAGTGAGACGCTGGAGTTTATTCGGTACACCATCGAGCGCAGTTAGACCTCACTGCCACTAGTAGCTGATCTGCCCGACAGCCGAATCGAGTTACAATAGACCCCATGCCCAGCCATCACCGTGTAAGCGTGCACCTACTCCCACTCCGCTACGCTTCGGGGACTGCGGTGTGACGGCTGAACAGTCACTCATCAGCAATCTATCGCTCAGGAGTTTCCGCATGACCACTCGTTCCAAAGTTGCCGTCTTGTGCACTCAACCGGAGACCGTGCTGCAAGATTACGTGCGCCTCTTCGAACTGGCCGAGGGCGCACACGCATTACAACCCGGCCCCACCACGATCCTAAAAGACAACATCACGTGGCACTACGCCATGCCCGGCGCTAACACCACGCCCTGGCAGTTGGAAGGCACCATCCTGGCTTTAAGGCAGGCCGGATTTGATGATCTGGTCTGCGTCCAGAATCAGACCGTGCTGACCAATGCGTTCAAGGGTGAAGACCTCAATGGCTACATTCCCATCTTCAAGCATTATCAAGTACCCGCACTCTATAACTTCCGCACCCAGGATATGAAATGGATTCCTTATCAACCCAAGTCGAAAATGCTGGCGCTCGATCACATCTATCCCGAAGGCCTGCTCATTCCCGATTATTTCATCGGCAAGAACATGGTGCATCTGCCGACGGTCAAAACCCACATGTATACGACGACGACGGGCGCGATGAAGAATGCCTTTGGTGGGCTGCTCAGCAAGTATCGGCATTACACCCACACCTGGATCCACGACACCCTGGTCGATCTGCTGACGATTCAAAAAGAAATCCATCCCGGACTCTTCGCCGTGATGGACGGCACCACCGCCGGGGATGGTGGCGGGCCGCGTTTGATCGATCCTAAAGTCAAGAACGTGATCCTGGCCTCGGCCGATCAAGTCGCGATCGATGCGGTGGCCGCACAGTTGATGGGCTTCGATCCGTTGTCAATTCGCTACATTCGCCTGGCGCATGAACGTGGACTCGGCGTGGGCGACGTGCGCGAGATCGAATTGGTGGGCGACGACGTCTCCGGCGAAAACTGGAACTTCCACGTCGGCCGCAACTCGCACAGTTTTCTGGCCTGGTTGTCATGGTATGGGCCAACGAAGAAATTGCAGAAGTTGCTATTCAGAACGCCCATGGTGGTGCTGCCCACTTTCGTTTCGGAGATCGAACAGGATTACCTGTACTGGCCGTTGAAATATCGGCATGTGGCGGCGCGCTGGCGCGCAGAAACGCCGTGGGGCCATCTGTTTCAGGAATATCAGCACCATGGCTATTTGAATGAAGCGCCGATCGCGCCTTCAGCCGATCGGAAGGCAGCGACTCTCGCACAGATCACGTGATAAATCCAGCATTCCGAAACATCACCTTTATGCACCCTTTATTCATCGTCTTTATCGTGATCGGCCTC